>JBPCOG010000091.1:0-3321 GCA_051000455.1 Lapillicoccus sp.
GCGGGCAGCGCTGGCGTACCGTGCTAGCCGTGTTCTTCTGGCGCCACGACGTCGCACCGGACCGCAGCTCCGGTGCCGGCCTGGTCTGCGGCTTCACCTCCCGCGCCGGGGGTGTCAGCCTCCCGCCGTACGAGAGCCTCAACCTCGGCGGCCACGTCGGCGACAGCGCCCGGTCCGTGGAGCACAACCGCGCAGCCCTCGCGGGCGCCATGGGACTGGAGCGGGACCGGCTCATCTTCCTCAACCAGGCCCACGGTGACCGGGTGGTCAGTGTCGACGGCCCGTGGCCCGGCCCGGCCCCGGAGGCCGACGCCGTCGTCACGAGCAATCACCGGCTCGGCCTCGCAGTGCTGGTGGCCGACTGCGTCCCCGTCCTCCTTGCCGACACCCGTTCCGGGGTCATCGGCGCCGTCCACGCAGGCCGGGCGGGTCTGGTTCTGGGGGTCGTCGGCCGGGCCGTGGAGCGGATGCGGGAGATCGGGGCCAGCTCGATCAGCGCCGTCGTCGGACCCTCGGTCTGCGGACGCTGCTACGAGGTGCCGGAACGCATGCGCGACGAGGCCGCGGTCGTCAGCCCGGTCTCGCGGACCGTCTCGTGGTCCGGCACCCCCGCCATCGACATCGCCGCCGGTGTCGTGGACCAGCTGCACGCGAACCATGTTCCCGTGCAGTGGGTTCCCGGGTGCACGAGGGAGAGTCCGGAGCTGTTCTCCCACCGTGAGAGCCCCGGCACCGGCCGGTTCGCCGGTGTCGTCCGTCTGACCGGGCCGTGCGGGTGAGTGCCACTGGCGCCCCGTCGTCGCCGTCGCGCCGCGCCGAGCTGGTGGCCAACCTCGCCGCCGTCCGGCAGCGGATCGAGCGCGCCTGCGCCGCGAGCGGCCGCAGCCCTGACGAGCTCACGGTGGTCGTCGTCAGCAAGAAGTTCCCGGTCTCGGACCTCCGGTTGCTCGCGGACCTCGGTGTGACGGACATCGGCGAGAACCGGGACCAGGAGGCAGGTCCCAAGGTGAGGGAGCTGCGTGACCCCGGTCCCGGGACCGGGTCAGGTCGCGGCGAAGGGCGCAGGACCGGGACCGACCTCGCGCCCCCTCCACTCACGGTCCACTTCGTCGGCCAGCTGCAGACCAACAAGGCCGGTTCGGTGGTCCGCTACGCCGACGTCATCCATGCCGTCGACCGGCCACGGCTCGTCACCGCGCTCGAGACGGCAGCAGCCCGCGCCCGCCGGCGACCCAAGGTCCTCGTCCAGGTGAGCCTGGACGGGCCCGGCCGCGGGGGCGTCCGGCCTGCCGAGGCGCCAGCCCTCGCCTCCCAGATCGCCACCAGCGCACACCTCGAGCTGAGCGGGGTGATGGGGGTCGCCCCGCTGGGCGGCGACCCGGACGCGGCGTTCGCGAGACTGCGGGCGGTGGCACACGGCATACAGGAGCAGTTCGAGGGGGCGACGTGGATCTCGGCCGGCATGAGCGGGGACCTCGAGGCAGCCATCAGCAATGCGGCGACCCACCTGCGTGTCGGCACGGCAATCCTCGGTTCCCGGCCCTCGCTTCGCTAACGTCGACGCCAAGCACCGATCGACAATCGCCGCACACACAACACAGATCACGAGGGAGTTCCAGATGGCTGGGGCGCTGCGCAAGACGATGGAGTACCTCGGCCTGGCCGAACCCGACGAGCGGTACGACGGCTACGACGAGGACGAGGCCTACGACGACGACAAGCGCCACGCCGGCAGCCCGGACCGCGGTGCCGCCGTCACGCACCTGCCGCAGCGCAACACCCCCGTCGCCCGGGTCGTGCGGCCCACCGAGGTCGGCACCCTCAGTCGGATCACGACGATCCACCCCCGGACCTACAACGAGGCGAAGAACATCGGCGAGGCGTTCCGCGACGGCACCCCCGTGATCATGAACCTCACCGACATGGACGACGCCGACGCCAAGCGTCTGGTGGACTTCGCCGCTGGGCTGATCTTCGGCCTGCACGGCTCCATCGAGCGGGTCACCGCGAAGGTGTTCCTGCTCTCGCCCGTGCACGTCGAGGTCACGGCCGAGGAGAGCGAGGCGCCCCCCGCGGCGCGCGGATTCTTCAACCAGAGCTGAGCCAGGTGCCCCACGCCGAGCCCCCGGTTTCCCGTTTCGGCGGCCATCAGCGAGACTGATGCGTATGGGTGTGGTGGGTTCGCTCTTCTCGCTGGTGGTGCTGCTGTTCTTCCTCGCGCTCATCGGTCGGCTGGTCATCGACTGGGTCCAGGTGCTTGCGCGCGACTGGCGCCCCCATGGCGCGGTCCTCGTCGTGGCCGAGGGTGTCTACACCGTCACCGATCCGCCGCTGAAGGCGCTCCGCAAGATCCTGCCGTCGATCAACCTCGGGGGACTGCGCATCGACCTCGCGTTCCTCGTGCTGATGCTCGTGACGTCCCTGCTCATGAACGTCCAGATCGGCTGACGTCGCGGGACGCCGGACATCCGTGCAGCCCGGCTGGTTCTTGGTGCGCCGGACTCGCTTCGCTAGCCTTGCCCCCGAACCGTCCAGACCTACCGAGGTGACCCCATGGCGCTGACGCCCGAACACATCCTCAACAAGCACTTCCAGACGACCCAGTTCCGCAAGGGTTACGACGAGCGTGACGTCGACGACTTCCTCGACGAGGTCGTTGCAGAGGTGCGTTCGCTCATCGCCCAGCGCGACGACCTCACCCAGCAGCTGAACGAGTGCCGCGCCGCCCGCGGGCTCCCAGCGATCCCTGCAGCCGGCACCAGGACGGACGCGAGAGCGGACACCACGACCGATGCCGCGGCGGGCAGAGCGGGGACCGAGGCCGAGACCAAGCTGGCCGCCCTGCGCCAGCGGATCGCCGACGCGGAGGAGCAGGAGAGGCAGCTGCTGGAGCGGATCGCCCACGCCCGGGCTGAGGCCGACGCGGCCGAGAAGGACGCGGCCGAGAAGGATGGGGCCGAGAAGGATGGGGCCGAGACGGAGGCGACCGGGACGCTAGCTCCGGAACCGCCCGGGGCGTCGGCCGGGGCGGACCGCGACCCCGCCCTCGAGGACGACGGGCAGGGCGGCGCGGATCCCGGCCCGGAAGGGAGCGGTGGCGCTGGAGCGGCCGGGTTGATGCAGCTCGCGCAGCGCGTGCACGACGAGCATGTCGCAGAGGGCGCGACGCGCCGGGACGAGCTCATCGGGGAGGGCCAGAGCCGTCATGACGAGCTGGTGACGACCGCCCAGAGCCGTCATGACGCGCTGCTCGCCGAGGCGACGGCGCTGCACGAGCAGATGATCGCCGAGGCACGCGAGCGCTCGACCGGGATGGTCGCC
>JBPCOG010000303.1:0-1561 GCA_051000455.1 Lapillicoccus sp.
CCAGGACCCGGTCGCGGTCCGCTTCCGAGTGTGAGCTTTCCCAGGCGCTGCTCACGGACCCGGACCGCGTCCTCGGGCACCATCGCCAGGCAGCGGTCGAACGCCGCGCCGTAGAGCGCGACGAGCACGGGGGTGAAGACCGTCCCCACGAGCAGCCCGGCGAACGGCTGCGTCTGTGACCACCGGTCGACGTCGACCGGACCGATGCTGACCCGTACCAGCGCCTCGACGAGCTCCTGTGTGGTGCTGAGCACCGTCGCGAGCACGAGGTAGGCGCCGACGAACCGCGGCCCACCGCGGAGCAGCATCCGCAGGGAGCTGGCCACCGGGAGGTACTTGGTGCGCAGGTCGCCGGTGGCGACCTTGACCAGCCGGCCGAGCCCCGCCATCGGGCGCCCCGGCCCCAACGGGCCCGTCGTTCAGCGCAGGACGGGCAGCCCGACCAGGTCCCGAAGGCGCAGGTCCCGCCACCCGAACACGGTTGCGGTGAGGGCCAGCCAGACCAGCGGGAGCAGCACGGCGTGGCTCGCGGCGGGGAGCAGCGTCGTCCACGTCCAGCTCACGAGCGACCTCACCAGGTCTGGCAGGTGGATCTGGAACAGGATGAGGTCGGGCAGCAGGTCGGTCAGCCGCACCCACTGCGCGAGCAGCCACTGCGTGACGACCCGGCCGGCGAGCCACTCACGCAGGTTGCCGGCGAGGATCCCCACCACGACGAAGGCAAGGAAGACCCACAGTCCCTCCAGCACGATCCCCGCGAAGGCGACCCAGGCACCGGTTCCTCCGTGGTCGCCCGTCGGACGCCGCCGCCGGACGAGGCGGGCCGCGGCCAGCACGACCAGCCGGACCGCCCACACCGCCGCGGCCGTGAGGACGTAGAACCGGGTGTCGGTGAGGTCGATCGACCACTTGTCGACGCTGCCGGTGCCGTAGTTCTTGGCGTTGGTGACGAACAGCCCGAGGACCTCGTCGCCGACCATGCCCCAGACCGAGTAGATGGCGAGGAACGGGCCGATCGTGACGGCCACGGTGTCGAGACCACCGCGCCAGGCGGCGACGTCGGTGGGGATCGCGGGGACCGGGCCGGTCTCGCCGGGACTGGACGGCGGAGTGCGCCGGAACCGGGCCAGCCGCCGGCGGAACTCGGTCAGTCCCGGGCCGAGCGCGTGCAGCATCAGCAGGGTCCCCCCACCCGTCGCGATGAGGGCGACCCCGAAGAAGATGTTCCCGGTCACCTTGGCGTCGGCGCCGAAGGCCGCGGCGGACTGCACGCACAGGGCGTGCACGGCATACCCGAGCCAGAACCACAGGAGCAGGCGGGGCAGGAAGCGCCACCACAGGGCGGCGCTCGCGCGGGTCAGCCCGCTCAGCTCGGCCCACATGCCCATCCCGGTGATGCTAGGGCACCGGGAATGGCGTCCCACCGGCCCGGTTCAGTACGCTCGCGCCATGCCGGAGGGCGTCGAGGACTACCACGCGCGCGTCGAGGCGGCGCTCGGCCCGGACCGGCGGCTGGCGCTGGTGGCGGCGGAGATCCCCAACTGGGACATCTTCCCGTTCG
>JBPCOG010000414.1:0-2572 GCA_051000455.1 Lapillicoccus sp.
CTCGGACCTCAACGACCTCTACCGGCGCGTCATCAACCGCAACAACCGCCTCAAGCGGCTGCTCGACCTCGGTGCGCCGGAGATCATCGTCAACAACGAGAAGCGGATGCTGCAGGAGGCCGTCGACTCGCTGTTCGACAACGGCCGTCGTGGCCGTCCGGTCACCGGTCCGGGCAACCGCCCGCTGAAGTCGCTCTCGGACATGCTCAAGGGCAAGCAGGGCCGGTTCCGGCAGAACCTGCTCGGCAAGCGCGTCGACTACTCCGGCCGCTCGGTCATCGTCGTCGGCCCGCAGCTCAAGCTGCACCAGTGCGGCCTGCCCAAGCAGATGGCCCTCGAGCTGTTCAAGCCGTTCGTCATGAAGCGCCTCGTCGACCTCGACCACGCCCAGAACATCAAGTCGGCCAAGCGCATGGTCGAGCGGGCCCGTCCCGTGGTCTGGGACGTCCTCGAGGAGGTCATCACCGAGCACCCGGTGCTGCTCAACCGGGCACCGACGCTGCACCGGCTCGGCATCCAGGCCTTCGAGCCGCAGCTCGTCGAGGGCAAGGCCATCCAGATCCACCCGCTCGTCTGCTCGGCCTTCAACGCCGACTTCGACGGTGACCAGATGGCCGTCCACGTGCCGCTGAGCGCGGAGGCGCAGGCCGAGGCCCGCATCCTCATGCTCTCCAGCAGCAACATCCTCAAGCCGGCCGACGGTCGCCCGGTGACCATGCCCACCCAGGACATGATCATCGGCCTGTTCCACCTCACCTCTGACGTCCCCGAGGGGACGCAGGGCCCGGACAGTGAGGGACGCGTCTTCTCCTCCCCGGCGGAGGCCCGGATGGCGTTCGACGCTCACCAGATCGAGCTGGGGACCAGGGTGCGGATCCGGCTCACCGATGTCGTGCCGCCCGTCGGTCACCCGCTGCCCGAGGGCGTCGAGCCCGGTCCCGACGGGACGGTCCCGTCGCTGCTGCTCGAGACCACGCTCGGCCGGGCCCTGTTCAACGTGACGCTGCCGCTCGACTACCCGTTCGTCGACGACGCCATCGACAAGAAGCGCCTGTCGACGATCGTCAACGACCTGGCGGAGCGCTACACCAAGGTGCAGGTCGCCGCCTCCCTCGACGCGCTCAAGGAGGCGAGGTTCCACTGGGCCACCCGGTCAGGCTCGACCGTGTCGATCTCCGACGTGGTGACGCCGCCGCGCAAGGCCGAGATCCTCGAGGAGTACGAAGCCCGGGCGGCCAAGGTCCAGAAACTCTACGACCGCGGTGCCATGACGGACAACGAGCGTCGTGAGGACCTCATCGAGATCTGGAACGAGGCCACCAACGAGGTCGCCAAGGAGATGGTCGCGAACATCCCGCCGACCAACACCATCTTCAAGATGGTCTCCTCCGGTGCCCGCGGCAACTGGATGCAGCTGCGCCAGATCGCCGGAATGCGCGGCCTGGTCTCCAACCCCAAGGGCGAGATCATCCCGCGGCCGATCCGGTCGAACTTCCGTGAGGGCCTGTCGGTTCTCGAGTTCTTCATCTCGACCCACGGGTCCCGCAAGGGCCTGGCCGACACGGCACTGCGGACGGCCGACTCGGGCTACCTGACCCGCCGGCTGGTCGACGTGTCGCAGGACGTCATCGTCCGCGAGGACGACTGCGGCACCGACCGGGGCCTGAAGATGCCCATCGCGGCGACCGACCCGCAGGGCAACCGTGTCCTGCACGACGACGTCGAGACCTCGGTCTACGCCCGCACCCTGGCCGAGGACGTCGAGGTCGACGGCCGGTCGCTCGCCGACGCGGGCATCGACCTCGGCGACGTCGTCATCGACGCCCTGTTCATGGCCGGTGTCGACGAGGTCCGGGTCCGCTCGGTCCTCACCTGTGACAGCAAGGTCGGCACCTGCGCCAGGTGCTACGGGCGCTCGCTCGCCACCGGCAAGCTGGTCGACATCGGTGAGGCCGTCGGCATCATCGCGGCCCAGTCGATCGGTGAGCCGGGAACCCAGCTGACGATGCGGACCTTCCACACCGGCGGTGTGGCGGGGGACGACATCACCCAGGGCCTGCCGCGTGTCGTCGAGCTGTTCGAGGCGCGCACACCCAAGGGTGTCGCCCCGATCGCCGAGGCGACCGGCCGGGTCCGTGTCGAGGACACCGACAAGACCCGGCGGATCATCCTCGTCCCGGACGACGGCACGGACGAGCACGCGTACCCGGTCAGCAAGCGGGCGCGTCTGATGATCGCTGACGGTGACCGCATCGAGGTGGGCCACCAGCTCGTCGTCGGTGCCATCGACCCGAAGCAGGTGCTGCGGATCCTCGGCCCGCGGGCCGTGCAGATGCACCTCGTCGACGAGGTGCAGCACGTCTACCGGCAGCAGGGTGTCTCGATCCACGATAAGCACATCGAGGTGATCGTCCGGCAGATGCTGCGCCGCGTCACGGTCATCGAGGCCGGCGACGCCAACCTCATCCCGGGTGACCTCGCCGAGCGCGGTCGCTTCGAGGTGGAGAACCGTCGCGTCGTCTCCGAGGGCGGCAAGCCGGCCTCGGGTCGTCCGGAGCTCATGGGCATCACC
>JBPCOG010000107.1:0-7756 GCA_051000455.1 Lapillicoccus sp.
TGTCGAGGTCGGTCTCGGCGCCGTCGTCCGTGACGAAGACCTCACCGTGCTGGAACGGGTTCATCGTGCCCGGGTCCACGTTGAGGTAGGGGTCAAGCTTCTGCATGGTGACCCGCAGCCCTCGTGAGCGGAGCAGGTGTCCGAGGCTGGATGCCGTGAGGCCCTTGCCGAGCGAGGAGGCGACGCCTCCGGTCACAAAGATGTGTTTCGTCTGCTCCGCCACGGGTTTGCAGTCTATGTCATCCCCGTGACAGCGGCGTACCTCGCCTGCCGCTGGCGCGCCGTCCGCGCGCCGTTCGCGCGCCGTTCGCCTGCCGGTGGGCGCGCCGTTCGCTCGCCGTCGTGCCCGATGCGCGACGTGCCGGGCCCGGCCGGCCGGCCGGCTGCGGGTATGCCGGGTCGGCCAGCAGCATCGGGACCCGGGACGGTCTGCCTCAGCGACCTCCCCCTGGAGCGGCGTTCCCGTCCCGCGCCGGACCCCTCGCCTGAGCGAGCAGCTCACGCGCGTGTTCGAGCCCGGTGCTGGAGCCGGCATCACCACCCATCATCCGCGAGAGCTCCCGCAGCCGCTCGTCTCCCGCCACCTCGGTGACGCTGCTCGAGGTGACGACGCCGTCGTCGTCCTTGCGGACCACCAGGTGCCGGTCAGCGAACGCGGCCACCTGGGCGAGATGGGTGACGACGATCACCTGGGCGTGGGCGGCGAGCGCAGCCAGCCGGGCGCCGACGTCGAGGGCAGCCCGGCCGCCCACACCCGCGTCGACCTCGTCGAAGACGAACGTCGGGACGGTCGCGGACCCACCCCGGCCGGTCACCACCTCGATGGCCAGCATGACCCTGGACAGTTCGCCACCCGATGCTGGCCTCGCCACGCTGCGAGCCGTGCTGCCGGGGTTGGCGGCGAGCATGATCTCGACCTCGTCCGCGCCGTGCCGGGAGAACCCGCCCAGGGCCGGCCCTCGGAGCCCGGTCAGGTCACCGGGCTCGGTGCGGGCGCGGACGGACACGGTGACCTCGGCTCGGCCCATCGCCAGGTGACGCAGCTCCCCGGTGACCCGGGAGCCGAGCTCGTGGGCGGCGCGGACCCGGGCCGCCCTCAGGGCCACCGCCAGGACGCCCAGCTCGTCGCGGAGCCGGTCCGTCTCCCGCTCGAGGTCGGTGACCCGCTCGCCCGCCCCGAGCAGCTCGGCCAGGCGGGACGCGCCGTCCCCGGCCCAGGCGAGCACCTCGTCCGTCGACTCGCCGTACTTGCGCAGCAGCCCGGACAGCGCGGCCCGGCGCTGCTGCACCCACGCCAGCCGAGCCGGGTCGACCTCGACGGAGGAGAGGTAGGCGGCGAGGTCGCTGGACACGTCACTGAGGAGGTAGCCCACCTCGGCGACGCGCTCGCCGAGGCTGTCCAGTGCTCGATCGTGCCCCGTCATCGGGGCGAGGGCCGAGCGTGCCGCCGCGAGCTGGTCGCTGACCCCGGGAGGTGCCGGCCCGGCATACCCGCCGGCATACCCGTCCGCATGCCCGTCGTCGCCCGCGAGGATGCCGTGCGCCTGCTCGGCAGCGGCGCGTAGGCCGTCGGCGTGCGCGAGCCGCGCGTCCTCGGCCCGCAGGTCCTCGTCCTCCCCCGGCTTCGGGTCGACGGCCCCGATCTCCTCCAGCGCCGCCTGCAGGCTCGCGGCGTCCCGGGCGCGCTCGCGGCTGAGGCCGCGCAGTCGGTCCCGCTCCCGGGAGGCGGCCGCCAGCGAGTCGTACACCCGCTGGTAGGAAGTGAGGCACTCGCCGAGCGGCGCGCCCCCGAACCCGTCGAGCACCTCGCGGTGCTGCTCACCCCGCCGCAGCCGCCACTGGTCGGCCTGCCCGTGCACCGCGACGAGCATCTCCCCGAGCTCCGACAGCAGCCCCACCGGAGCCGCGCGACCGCCGACGTGGGCCCGGGAGCGCCCCTCGCGGGTGAGGGTACGCGCGAGGACGAGCTCATCCTCGCCGTCTGCCCCGGCGAGCGCTGCCCGTCTCCTCGCCGGGTGATCGGGAGCGAGTGCCACGATCCCCTCCACCAGGGCGCTGCCCGTGCTCTCGCGCACGAGCGCCGAGTCGGCCCGGGCCCCGAGCAGCAGACCGAGACCGGAGACGACCATCGTCTTGCCGGCACCGGTCTCGCCCGTGAGGACGTTCAGACCCGGGCTCAGCTCGAGCACGGCATCCTCGATGACCCCCACACCGCGGATCCGAATCAGCTGGAACACCCGTGACAGCCTAGGCGGGCGGGCTCAGCGCGGCCTGCCGTTGCCGCGCCACCCGGCGACTGACAGGTCGAACTTGGCAACCAGCCGGTCGGTGAACGGGGACGCCGTGAGCCGGGCCAGCCGCACCGGGGTCGCGCTGCGGCAGACGTCGATGCGTGCTCCGGGCGGCAGGCCGACCTGGCGTCGCCCGTCGCACCACAGCACACCGTGGCCCCCGGTGTCGGCGGTGACCTCCACCGCCAGGTGCGAGCGCGGCCCCACGACGACCGGGCGGGCGAAGAGCGCGTGGGCCGAGTTGGGCACGAGGAGGATCGCCTCGACGTCCGGCCAGACGACCGGCCCACCGGCGGAGAACGCGTATGCCGTGGAGCCCGTCGGCGTCGCGACGACAACACCGTCGCAGCCCCACGTCGACAACGGGCGCCCGTCGATCTCGACGGTGACCTCCAGCATCCGCTCGCGCGCGGCCTTTTCGACGCTCACCTCGTTCAGGGCCCATGACGAGGCCACCCTGCCTCCCTCGTGGGCGACGGCGACGTCGAGAGTCATGCGTTCCTCGACGGTGTAGTCCTTGCTGACGATGCGCTCGACCGTGGCCCCGAGGTCCTCGCGCTCGGCCTCGGCGAGGAAGCCGACGTGTCCGAGGTTGACCCCCAGCAGCGGCGCGTCTGCGCCCCGCGAGAGCTCGGCGCCCCGCAGGATCGTGCCGTCGCCCCCGAGGACGCAGACGAGCTCGCAGCCGTGCGCCGCGTGCCGGGGGTCGGCTCCGACGACGGGTCCGATGTCGACCCCCTCGAACGCCACGGCCTCCTCCCGGGCGAGGGCGACCTCGATCCCGCTGTCGTGCAGGCGGGACACCACGGTGCGGGCGATGTCGGCCACGTCGGGACGCTTCGGGTGGGCCACCAGGAGGATGCGTCGTGTCACAGAGGTCCCTTCACCGCCTCGATGAGCGCATCGACCGCGCCCACGTCGAGCCACTCGTCGCGCCGAGGTGTCAACCACAGTAGATACTCCTGGTTCCCCCCGCTTCCCCGGAGGGGGCTGGGCGCGAGCCCGCGGGTCCCGAGGCCGCACTCGGCGCCCGTCCGTGACACCTGGCGCAGCACTCGGGCGTGCTCGCTCGGTGAGGTCACCACCCCGCTCCTGCCGAGCCGTCCGCGGCCCACCTCGAACTGGGGCTTGACGAGCACCACGAGGTCAGCGTCGGGGCGGCACTGCGCAGCCAGTGGCTCGAGCACCAGCAGCAGCGAGATGAAGCTGAGGTCGGCGACGACGACGTCGAAGGCGTCCCCGAGGTCTCCCGGCGCGACGTCGCGGATGTTCCTGCCCGGACACGGGGTGACCCGAGGGTCAGCCGCAACGAGCGCCGACAGCTGGCCGTGGCCGACGTCCAGGGAGACCACCTCGAGGGCGCCGGCGCGCAGGAGCACCTGGGTGAAGCCGCCCGTGCCGGCTCCCACGTCGAGACACCGCCTGCCGTGCACGCTGAGCCCCGGGCCGAAGGTCCGCAGCGCACCCAGCAGCTTGTACGCCGCGCGGCCGACCCACCCCGCCGGCTCGTCGGTGAGGCTGAGAACGCTCGACGGGTCAACCGGCGTCGAGGGCTTGCGCTGGGCCACGCCGTCCAGCAGCACCGACCCCGAGTCGAGCAGCTGCCGCGCCTGGGCCCGGGAGCGGGCCAGCCCCCGGTGCACGAGCTCTGCGTCCAGGCGGTGTGACCCGCCGGTCACCCGCCGCCGACGTCGGAGAGTCGTCCCTGCAGGACCCGGTGGACGTACTCGCCCGCCCGCAGGTGGGCGTCGAGATCCCCGCCGGGGAGCGCGTGCAGCTGCTTCAGGGCCGCATCGACCTCCGCGTCCCCCGTCTCCGGTGGGGCCAACGACGACGCT
The DNA here is from genome assembly GCA_051000455.1 of Lapillicoccus sp. GTDB lineage: Bacteria > Actinomycetota > Actinomycetes > Actinomycetales > Dermatophilaceae > JBPCOG01. The sequence continues at coordinate 4,130 of JBPCOG010000107.1, forward strand.
TGCTGCGCCCGCTCGTGCTGGCGGCTCGAGTCCATTCGTGGCTCCGCCCGCGGTGGTCCCGGTCCCGGTCCAGGTCCATTGTGCGGCGGGCTCATCAGCTCTTCTTCGCGGCGCGCTTCGTCGTCGTCGCAGTCTTCGTCGCAGTCTTCGTCGCAGACTTTTTCGCGGCCGACGTCTTCTTCGCCGTCCCGGACTTCGCAGCCGACGTCTTCTTCGCCGTTGTCTTCGTCGCGGCCGACGCCTTCTTCGCCGTCCCGGACTTCGCTGCCGACTTCTTCGCGGCCGCCTTCTTGGCCGGAGCCGCCGTTGCCTTCGTTGCCATCGAGCCCTCATTCCTTGCGGTTGGTGATGCGGCTGACGTCCCGGGGCGGGAGCCAGGTCGAGCTGTTGCACGCGCACGCCGGGGCACCGAGGTCCCCGTCGCCGAAAGGGGGATACCGGTGTCGACGGCCACTTCGGCGGCAGAGGAGCCGAAGACGTGCTCGCGGATCTCATCCAGCTCGGCACCCAACCGGGCTACCATCCCCCGTGCCTTGTCGAGCTCCGCGACCGAGACGTACCCCGACCTGCCGATGGCGCTCTCGACCTCACTGCGGATGAGCGAGACCAGGTTGGCGCGATTCGCCAGCGCCGCCGCAACGAGCTCGTCAGCCAGCTGTGAGACCTGACCCGCCATCGCGGCTGGACCGGCCAACCCCGGCAGTGACATGAGGTCGTTGGCCACCTCGACCGCCTTGGTCCTCGTCATCTCGCTCAGGCCAGAAGCAAGCTGGAGGTATCCGCGGACCGATTCGAGTGCCATGGGACGTTCCTGTCCTTCCGTCGAAGGACACGCTACTGCCCTGAGCCGCCCGGAGGCGTGTCAATCGCGAGGGATGTCAGCTCGACGGCCCCGCGGACCACGATGTCCCGAGGCAGCGCACCCTCATCTCGTGCCGCGCAGAGAGCCCGAACACCCGCTCTCAACAACGCTTTTCGTGTCTCTTCACTCGCGTGGCCCGGCTGACTGACCGTTGTCTCCAGCACCCGTGTCACCTCCGCGTCCCGCGACACGCGGACACGCACGGTACCGCAGGCCCACCACTGGCCGGCGAGACGCGGGACCTCGTAGGGCTCGGACAGGGCACGCAGGTCGCGTGCGACGAAGGTCGGGCTCGCCGATGTCCCCCCCGTCACCAGCTCCACCAGGGAGTCCACCCCGGTGAGCACCCAGAGCGAGTCCATACCGGCGGCCGCTGCGCCGAGGATGTCGGTGTCCAGCCGGTCCCCGATCGCCAGGATCCTGTTCAGTGGCAAGGAGAGTCGCTCGGCGCACGCTTCGTACAGCGGCGACTGTGGCTTGCCGACGACGACCGGCTCGCGCCCCACCGCGGCCGCGACGGCTGACACCAGGCCCCCGTTGCCCGGCGCCGTGCCGCGCTCGGTTGGCAGAGTGGCGTCCCGGTTCGTCGCGACCCACAGTGCCCCGCCCTGGACCGCGTAGCTCGCCTCCGCGAGATCCGCCGCGGTCACGCCTGAGCCGTACCCCTGAAGAACAGCCTGTATGCCGGCGCCCCCGCCGTCCCTGCCCACCGGGCGCAACCCGGCGTGGGACAACGCGTCGGCGACGCCGGGACCCCCGACGGCGAGCACCGTCGCCCCCTGCGGCAGCCGGGACGCAAGCAGTCGTGCACCGGCCTGGGCACTCGTGACGACGTCCGCAGGGACAGCCGGTAGACCGTAGGTCCGAAGCTGCGCCGCCACGTCGGCGGGGACCCGGGAGGCGTTGTTCGTCGCGTACGCCACGCGGACCTTCGCCGGGCAGCCAAGGAGGGACTCCACCGCGTGCACGACCGCGCGGCCACCGCGATAGACGACGCCGTCCAGATCGCAGACAAGACCGTCGTACTGGGAGGCGAGTGCGTTCCCCGAGGGGCCGGCCGTCATGGGTTCTTGTCGGCCGCGCGCCCCGGGCCCCCGCGCGAAGGCGGCTCATCGGTGTCGCCGAGCAGGTCCGTCTGCTGCACACCGTCAAGCTCCTCCAGGCGCTCGGCCGCATCGGTCGCGACCTCGTGGTCGGCGTCAACGGCACGGGCGAACCAGTCCCGTCCCGCGACCGCGTCCCCGAGTGCCAGTCTCGCTTCGGCATACGCGTAGAACAGCCGCGCCCGCCACGGTCTGGCTGCCCCGCTCCGCAGCTGCGGCAGCTCGAGTGCGGCGACTGCCGCATCGAGCTGCCCGAGATCGCGGCGGACGCCGGAGACGACGATGGCGAGCTCCACCCGCTCGTCGAGCCCCAGCGTCGACGCCTCCGGGGTGGCCGCGAGGTCCAGCGCCCGCGCGGGCCTGCCCAGCCCACGTTCGCAGTCGACCATCAGCGGCAGCAGGTGCGAGGAGCCGGACAGTCGGCGTACGGTGCGGAACTCCGCCAGCGCCCTGGCCCACTCCCCCTTGCGGTAGGCGACGAGCCCCAAGGCCTCGCGGGTGGCCGGTACCCGGCCCGCCCGCCGCACGGCGGTCTCGGCGTGGGCCTCGGCCGCCTCGAGGTCGGTCTCCAGCAGGGACGCCACCATCACGAGGTGCTGGGCGACGCCCTCCGCGTTCTCCTTGCTCAGCGTGCGCAGCTGGGCCCGCACCGACCGGTCGAGCTCCTTGCCCGTGACCCCCTCGGCGATCGCCGGTTCGGGGAGCCGGCCTGTCCTCGGCGCCAGCCTGGGACCTCCACGCCGCTCCTCGGCCTCGCCGCCCGAGGGCGGGGAGCGCTTTCCGCGTTCACCCCCTGCGCCGCCAGCACCGCCCGGCCTGCCCCCGCGCTCGCTCCCGCCGCGACGTGGAGCCGCGGAACCGCCCACTCCTCCGCGCCGGTCCGAAGCCCTTGCCCTCGCACCCTCGTGACCGTCAGAGCGTTCAGACCTGCCCCTCGCCGGCTCGCTCGCCCCGGATCTCGCCGCACCGTCACTGCCCGACGCCATCCTGCCTCTTCCCGCGTGCATCCTCGACGACCATCCTAACGACTGCCGAACCACGGCCCGCCCCCCGCGAACGACGACCCAGGGTCGATCCACCGCGCCTGAAGCATCCAGCCAGGAAACACGGCGAGCGCATCGTCGCTGGGCCGGAAGCCTCGACGTCGACGCGCAGCGAAGCGCCCCAGCCCGGATGTGTCTCCGGGTGGGGCGCTTCTTAAAGTATGTCCGGCTGCGTCCTACTCTCCCACACCGTCACCAGTGCAGTACCATCGGCGCTGAAGGGCTTAGCTTCCGGGTTCGGAATGGAACCGGGCGTTTCCCCTTCGCTATGACAGCCGAAACCCTATGGAGATGTCAGTCGATTCCCGACCGTATCTCGGGAACTGCACAGTGGACGCGAAGCAACACTCGTAAGAGTAGTTGTGTCAAGTTATCGGCTTATTAGTACCGGTCAGCTCCATGCATTACTGCACTTCCACGTCCGGCCTATCAACCCAGTAGTCTGGCTGGGAGCCTCTCGGGGTAAACCCCATGGAAACCTCATCTTGAAACGTGCTTCCCGCTTAGATGCTTTCAGCGGTTATCACTTCCGAACGTAGCTAATCAGCGGTGCCCTTGGCAGGACAACTGACACACCAGAGGTTCGTCCATCCCGGTCCTCTCGTACTAGGGACAGCCT
>JBPCOG010000452.1:0-2120 GCA_051000455.1 Lapillicoccus sp.
CCGGGCTACGCTGCCGCGCATGTCCAGCGCACCGGTCCTCGCGCCGGTCGTCCACGCCGAGGTCACCGAGGCGCTGGCCGCCTCAGGGCCGGTCGTCGCGCTCGAGAGCACCCTGCTCGCGCACGGCCTGCCCCGGGGGGAGAACCGCCGGGTCGCGGCCGAGGTCGAGGCCGCTGTCCGTGCCTCCGGTGCGGTCCCGGCCACGATCGCCGTCCTGGACGGCGTCGTCCGGGTCGGCCTGACCTCGGCGCAGCTGGACCGGCTCTGTACGGAGGACGACGTCCTCAAGCTCGGGCTGCGCGATGTCGCACCGGCGGTGGCGCTCGGGCGCACCGGTGCGACGACCGTCGCATCGACCTCGGCGCTGGCCCACCGGGCGGGCATCGGCGTCTTCGCGACCGGGGGGATCGGCGGCGTGCACCGCGGGGCGTCGACGACGTTCGACGTGTCGGCCGACCTCCGGGTCCTCGCCGGCACCCCGGTGCTCGTCGTCTGTGCCGGCGTGAAGTCGATCCTCGACGTGCCGGCCACCCTGGAGGTCCTCGAGAGTCTCTCGGTCCCCGTGCTCGGCTACCGGACGGACGCCTTTGCCGGCTTCTACCTCGCCGACTCGGGCCAGCGGGTGCCGTGGCGTGTCGACACCCCCGCCGAGGCGGCGGCCGTGGCCCTGGCCAGGCGCGTCCTTGGCACCGACCCGGCCGGCGTCGTCCTGGCGAACCCGCTGGCGACGGACCGGCAGGTCGACCCGCAGCTGCACGACCGGCTCGTCGAGGAGGGGCTCCGGGTGCTCGCGGCACACGGCGTCCACGGCAAGGACGTCACGCCGCGCCTGCTGGAGTACTTCCACGCCAACTCCGGCGGCGAGTCGCTGCGCGCCAACATCGAGCTCGTCCTCGCCAACGCACGGCTCGCCGGACAGGTCGCGGTCGAGCTGGCCCGGCCCGGCGGCGGCGCCGGATGACCGCGGCGTGTCACCAGGGGACGGGGCACCCAGTGGCGCCGGGTCGCCCGGTGGTCGTCGTCGGCGACGTGGGGCTCGACGTGCTCGTCCGGCCCGGGGGCCCGGTCGTCCACGGGTCGGACACGCCGTCCGACGTCGCCCTGTACCCCGGCGGCGCCGGCGGCAACACGGCGGCCTGGCTCGCGGCATACCAGGTGCCTGTCGCCCTGCTCGCCCGCACCGGTGACGACCCCGCAGGCACGGCAGCGAGCGCGCAGCTCGAGGCGTCCGGCGTCCGGTGCGTCCTCGCGGTCGACGAAGCGCTGCCGACGGGCATGGTCGTCGTCATCGTCGACGCCTCCGGGGAGCGCACGATGCTGCCCGATCGGGGCGCCAACGCGGCGTTGGGCGTCGACGACGTCGACCTCGACCGCGCGGCCTCCGCGGCGCTCGGCGTCGGTATGCCGCACCTGCACGTCAGCGGGTACGTCCTGTTCGACGAGGGCTCCCGTGAGGCGGGACTCGCCGCGCTCGCGGGCGCTGCCCGGCGCGGCTGGACGACCTCGGTCGACCCGCAGGCCGCCTCGCTCATCAGGGCGGTCGGGGCGCAGATCTTCCTCGGCTGGGTGCGGGATGTGGATCTGCTGCTGCCCAACGAGGTCGAGGCCGACGCGCTCGGGGGTCCCGACGTCCTCCTCGGGGTGGTCCCGCACGTGGCCGTCACCTACGGGGTGGGCGGGGCGCGCTGGTTCACCGTGGACGGGCACCACCACTCACCGGCCGCTGCGGTCGAGGCCGTGGACCCGACCGGCGCCGGGGACGCCTTCGACGCCGGGCTGCTCGCGAGCTGGGTCACCCACGGCGACCCGGTTGGGGCGCTGCGCTCGGGGGTCGAGGCCGGCGGCCGGGCCGCGGCGACCCTGGGCGGCCGTCCGCCGCGGGTCCCACCGCCCCGGGCTGCGCGCCTGTCCCGGCCCTGACCGCGACGGGGGCGCACCCAAGGGCCTCGAGCCGGGGTGCTTGGACGTCAGAAGGTGTCGCGGGGGATGTAGACGCCCCAGACCTCGCGCAGCGCGCGGGCGACCTCGCCGCAGGTGGCCCGAAGGCGCAGCGCCTCCTTCATCGGGTAGAGGACGTTGTCGGTGCCCTTGGCCGCCTCCTGCATCTCGCCGAGGGCCGA
>JBPCOG010000199.1:0-13083 GCA_051000455.1 Lapillicoccus sp.
ACTACGTGGCGGCCACCGCCGTCGACGCGCTCGCCGTCGCCGTGGGCTCCTCGCACGCGATGAGCACCCGTGACGCCAGCCTCGACGACGGGCTCATCGAGCGGCTGGCGGGCGCCGTCGACGTCCCGCTGGTGCTGCACGGGTCCAGCGGAGTTCCGGACGAGGGGCTCGTGTCCGCGGTCGCCCACGGCATGACCAAGATCAACATCGCCACGCACCTCAACAGGATTATGACCGGCCGGGTCCGCGAGGTCCTCTCCGCTCAGCCGGGCGCGAGCGACCCACGCAGCTACCTCGCTCCGGCACGCGAGGCGGTGGCCGCAGAGGTGCACCGCCTGCTCGTGCTGCTCCACGAACGCTCGCGGGCCGGGCGCGGCGGCTGAGCGCGGCGCAACGAGGCGGCTCAGCGCGCGGTGCAACCGGACTCGCCCAGCTGGCTGGGACCGGCCCCTGCAGGGCGCACTCCCCGGCAGGCAGGACGCCTCAGCGGGGCGGGTGCCCCAGCAGGCCGGTGAGCACGTCGATCGCGAGGTCCGTCCCGGCGTCGTCGACGTCGAGGTGCCAGACGAGGCGGACGGCGGTCGGCCCCACGGCATACAGGCGGACGCCCTGCTCGGCGGCTGCGGCTGCGAGAGCGGCACCGGTCCAACCCGCGACCCGGACGTCCATGACGAGGATGTTCGTCTCGACGGTGGCCGGGTCGATCGAGCCCGGGGCCGCGGCCGCGAAGGCCTCCGCCGCCCGCCGAGCGCGGGCGTGGTCCTCGGCGAGCCGCTCGACGTGGTGGTCGAGCGCGTACAGGCCCGCGGCTGCGAGGACGCCCGCCTGGCGCATGCCGCCACCGTAGCGCTTGCGCCACACCCGTGCCTCCGCGATGTGCTCGGTCGAGCCGACCAGCACCGACCCGACCGGCGCACCCAGCCCCTTGCTGAGGCACACCGAGACGGTGTCGAACTCGCGCCCGTAGTCCCCCAGCGTCACGCCGCTGGCGACGTGGGCGTTCCACAGCCGCGCGCCGTCGAGGTGCAGGGCAACCCCCGCGCCACTGGTCGCCTCCCGCAGGGTGCGGATGGCCGCCAGCGGCTGCACCGTGCCCCCGCCGAAGTTGTGGGTGTTCTCGACGACGACGAGGCGCGTGCACACCTGGTAGGGGCCGACGCCCGTGATCATCAGCTCAAGCGGCTGCCGCGGGTCGAGCAGCCCCCGAGGAGCGACCCAGGTGCGCGAGCTGATCCCCGAGAAGACCGCCGCTGCGCCGAGCTCCGCGCGCACGACGTGGGCGAGCGAGTCGCACACCAGCTCCTCGCCCGCGCCGACGTGCAGCCGCAGGCCAAGCTGGTTGGCCATCGAGCCGGAGGGGGTGAACAGGCCGGCCTCGTGCCCGAGCAGCGACGCCACCCGTTCCTCGAGGGCCCGCAGCGTCGGGTCCTCGCCGAAGACGTCGTCGCCCACCTCCGCGTCGGCCATGGCGGCGCGCATACCGCTGGTCGGTCTGGTCAGGGTGTCCGAGAGCAGGTCGGCACGGATGGCGGGCGTCATGGGCGCCAAGGCTAGCGAGGCCTCAGCCCTGGCTGAGCATCTCCGCGACGAGGAACGCCAGCTCCAGGCTCTGCTGGTGGTTCAGCCGCGGGTCGCAGAGCGTCTCGTAGCGCTTCTCGAGGTCGGCGTCGAGGATCTTCTCGGCACCGCCGAGGCACTCCGTGACGTCGTTGCCGGTCAGCTCCACGTGCAGCCCTCCCGGGACCGTGCCGAGGCTGCGGTGCACCTCGAAGAAGCCGAGCACCTCGTCGACGACGTCCTCGAACTGGCGGGTCTTGTAGCCGGACGCCGACTCGAACGTGTTGCCGTGCATCGGGTCACAGACCCAGGTGACCGCCGCCCCGGACGCGGTGACCTTCTCCACGATCCCGGGCAGTGCGTCCCTGACGGTCGCGGCCCCCATCCGGGTGATGAACGTCAGGCGCCCGGGCTGGCGGTCGGGGTCTACCTTCTCGATGATCCGCAGCAGGTCGTCCACCTCGGCCCGCGGCGAGACCTTGACCCCCACCGGGTTGCGGATCCGGGAGACGAAGTCAATGTGCGCGCCGTCGAGGTCGCGGGTCCGCTCGCCCACCCACACGAAGTGCGCGGCGGTGTCATAGGGCAGACCTGTCCGCGAGTCGACCCGGGTCAGCGGCCGCTCGTAGTCGAGCAGCAGCGCCTCGTGGGAGGAGAAGAACTCGGTCGTGCGCATGGCGTCGAAGTCCGCGCCACAGGCGGCCATGAACTTCATCGCCTTGTCGATGTCCTTGGCGAGCCGCTCGTAGCGCACGTTCGCCGCGTTCGAGACGAAGCCCCTGTTCCAGTCGTGGACGTGGCGCAGGTCGGCGAAGCCGCCCTGGGTGAACGCCCGCACGAGGTTCAGGGTGGCCGTCGAGGCGTGGTAGGCGCGCACGAGACGTTGCGGGTCCGGCATCCGCGACGCCTCCGTGAAGGCGAAGTCGTTGACCATGTCCCCGCGGTACGCAGGCAGCGTCACGCCCTCGCGCCCCTCGGTGGTGCTACTGCGCGGTTTGGCGTACTGCCCCGCAATCCGGCCGACCTTGACGACGGGCAGCGAGGCGCCGTAGGTGAGTACCGCCGCCATCTGCAGGATGGTCTTGACCCGGTCGCGGATGTTGTCGGCCGTGGCGGAGGCGAACGTCTCGGCACAGTCGCCGCCCTGCAGCACGAACGCCTGCCCCTCGGCGGCGGCGGCCAGCCGGCTGCGCAGGACGTCGCACTCGCCCGCGAAGACCACCGGCGGGTAGCTCGCCAGCGTCGCCACCGCGTCCTGCAGGGCGACCGGGTCCGGCCACGCCGGCTGTTGTGCGGCGCCGAGCGCTGAGCTCGCGGCCAGCAGGTCGGCCTGCAGCTGGGCGCTGTCGCTGGTGCTCACGGGTCCAGCGTAGATGCGTCCCGGCCGCGGGGGCGGCGCAGGTCCGCATTGAGGACGCCGCGCTAGGGTCCGGGGCATGACCTTCTCCATCGTCGCGAGCATGGGCAACGCCTGTGGCGTCGCCGTCGCGAGCAAGTTCCTCGCCGTCGGTTCCGTCGTCCCCGCCGCCCGGACCGGCGTCGGTGCGGTGGCCACCCAGGCGTTCGCTCGGGTCTCCACCAAGCAGGACGCCCTCAAGCTGCTCGCCCTCGGGCTTGACGCCGAGGCAGCGGTGGAGCGGGTCACGTCCGCCGACGACCTGCGCGCGCAGCGTCAGCTCGGTGTCGTCGGCCCGCACAGCCAGGCGAGCTACACCGGCAGCGAGTGCATCGACTGGGCCGGTGGCCGCTCCGGAGCCGACGACACCGGGCGCTACGCGATCCAGGGCAACATCCTCGTCGGCGAGCAGGTCGTCGCCGAAGCGGAGCGGGCCTGGCGCGAGCACGCCGGTATGCCGTTGCCGCGCCGCCTGCTCGCTGCCCTGCTTGCCGGCGACGCGGCGGGCGGGGACCGCCGCGGCCGGCAGGGCGCGGCGCTGCTCGTCGTCGAGGAGGGCACCGGCTACGACGGCTGCGGGATCCTCGTCGACCTGCGGGTGGACGACCACTCCCAGGCACCGACCGAGCTTGCCCGGCTGCTCGAGCTCAACGAGCTCTACTTCGGCTCCGCGGAGGATGTCCGTCGACTCGAGGGCGGCCTCGCCGACGAGGTCCGCTCGCGCCTGGCCCGGCTGGGGCACCGTGCGGGCGACGTGCAGGAGGCCCTGGCCGAGTGGGCGGGAGTCGAGAACTACGAGATGCGCCTGTCCCCCGACGGGATCGACGCCAGGGTTCTCGCTGCCCTGCGCCACGCCACGCGTGCGGGTGACTAGGGCCGGTCGAGACCGCGGGCGATGGCATAGCGCACCAGCTCGACCCGGTTGTGCATCTGCAGCTTGTGGAGGGTGTTCTGGACGTGGTTCTGCACCGTGCGGTGCGAGATGAACAGCGCCTTGGCGATGTCCTTGTAGCCCGCCCCCGTGGCGACCAGCTTGAGGATCTCGGTCTCGCGCTCGGTTAGCACAGGCACGTCCTTGCTCCTGCCGGCCCGCAGTTCCTGCTGCATCCGCCGGAACTCGCCGAGCACCAGGCCCGCGAGACCCGGGGTGAACACCGCCCGGCCGCGGGCCGTCCGGCGGACCCCCTCGATGAACTCCTCGCGGGACGCTGACTTGAGCAGGTACCCGGAGGCTCCGGCCTTGACCGCGTCGCGGACGTCCTGCTGCTCGCCGCTGACCGAGAGGATGAGGATGCGGGTGGGCACCTCCTCCCTGCTCAGCTCGGCACAGACCTCCGGGCCGCGCAGCCCCGGCAGGTTGAGGTCGAGGACCAGCACGTCGGGGATGACCGCCCTGGTCCGCCGGAGCGCGGACGGCCCGTCCGCTGCCGTGCCGACGATGACGAAGCCCGCGTCGGCGAGGTCCCGGGCGACGGCGTCACGCCACATCGGATGGTCGTCTGCCACGACGACGGACACCGGTCCGAGCGGCTCGGGCTCGTCCCCGTCGTCGTTCTCGACGTCCCCCGCGCCCATCTCCTCCAGGCGGAACGTCCCGCTGTGGTGCTCGGGTGCCATGCTCACTCTCCCGTCTTGGGTACCCACATCTCCACCGTCGTGCCGCCTCCCGGCCCGAAGAGGTACCGCGCGGAGCCGCCGAGGTCCTCGAGTCGTCCCCGGATGGACGACGACACCCCCAGCCTTCCACGGGCGAACGCCTCGGTGATGCGATCCTGCGAGATGCCCACACCGTCGTCCCGGACCGTGACGACGACGTTGTCGCCGGCGTCGTCGATGAGCACCCATGCGTGGGCTCCCCTCCCCGGCGTGCCTGCGCACGTTGTCCAGGGCCGCAGCGACGGCCGCGACCAACTCGGAGGCGCACCGGCGGCCCAGCATGACCGGTTCCGCGGGCCCGACGATGCTCGCCGTCCCCGCTGTGGCCTGCTTCATCGCGGCGCACAGGTCCACCGGGCCACCGACCGTTGCCTCGAGCTCGTCGAGAGGGACCCCGCTCACCAGGGCGCGTAACCGCGCCTCCTGCTCGCCCGCCATCGCGCCGAGACGGGCACCCTCGTCACCGAGGTCGAGGCCGCGGCGGTGGATGAAGGCGAGGGCCTGCAGCACACCGTCGTGGACGGTGCGGGCGAGCCGCTCGCGCTCGAGGTCCTCGGCCTGCTCCTCCATTGCCCGGCGCAGCCCGCGCTGCTCCTCCCGGGCAAGGTCGGCGCAGTAGCCCACGCACCCGCCCAGCAGCATCACCAGCAGCCCGTCGCTGAGGGGGGCGAGGGTGACCTCGCCGACCGTCGCCACCTGGCAGAGGGCGACGACGGCGCCCGCGGCGACCCCTCCGCGCCAGCCGAGGATCACGCCGAGGGCGACCACCGGCACGGACTGCCACACGCCCGGGAGGGTGGTCGTTCCTTCCTGCGCCGCCGCCGGCGCGTCGACGAACCGGGTGGCGACGATGGCAGCGCAGGCGAGGACCAGCTCCACCGAGTGGGTGAGCAGGTCACGCCGGGTCCGGACGAACTGCACGACGGTCCAGCACCCCAGCACGGCGAGGACGGCGCCCGCGGCCCGGGGCGCGACCATCTCGCCCTGGCGCGCCCAGGCCAGCCCCACGGCATACCCGAGGGCCAGCGGCCGGAAGACCCGGATCGACCGCCACAGCGCGGAGACGACGAGGGGGTCGTCCTCGTCGGTCGGCACCCCCTGCCGGGAACTCATCGGTCAGCTGGCGGCGCGCTCGTCACCGCGCTCGTGCGGTTCCTCGTCGTCCTCGGCCGGTGGCGGGGCGGGGGTGGGCCGCCCGTGCAGGGCCGGCCCGTCGTCGAGGTCGGCGAGGGCGTCCTCGAGCTCGCGCGCCGCCGATCCGGGCTTCGCCGCCTCCTGGATCTCCCGGGCCTTGGCCCGGGCGGCCTGCAGCAGCCGGTCCTTCATCGAGGTGGCGTACATGTCGACGTACTCCTGGCCGGAGAGGAGCATCAGCTCGTACATGATCTCGTCGGTGATGGAGCGAAGGACGAACCGGTCGCCCTCCATCCCCTCGTAGCGACTGAAGTCGAGGGGCGCGCCGATCCGGACCCCGATCCGCATGATCCGCGGCACCTTCTTGCCCGTCGGCTGGGCCTTGTCGGTGCCGATCATCGCCACCGGTAGCACCGGGACCTCGGCCTCCAGGGCGATCCGGGCCACCCCGGTGCGGCCCCGGTAAAGCCGGCCGTCCGGTGAGCGGGTCCCCTCGGGGTAGATGCCGAGCAGCTCCCCGCGGCGCAGCACCCTCAGGCCGGAGCTGAGGGCCGACTCGCTCGACGAGCCGCCGGCCCGGTCGACGGGCAGCTGCCCGACCCCCCTGAAGAAGGCGGCCGTGAGCCGGCCCTTGAACCCGCGTCCGGTGAAGTAGTCGGACTTGGCGAGGAACGTCACCCGTCGCGGGAGCACGAGCGGGAGGAAGATCGAGTCGGAGAAGGACAGGTGGTTGCTCGCGAAGATCGCCGCGCCGTCCTCGGGGATGTTCTCCTCCCCCTCGACCCACGGGCGGAAGAGGATCCTCAGGATGGGCCCGAGGACCACCGTCTTGAGCACCCAGTAGAACACTGCCCTCCACCTTCCGTGTGACGTGCCGCACTCTACGGCACTACCGGCCCGTGGTGCCTGCGTGCGACCATGTGCCAGACCCGGGCCGATCCCGCGCCCAGGAGCTCACCGCGGAGGAGTCGACGTGCCCGTGCTGCCGGGGGCCGAGCCCTACTTCCACGACGGTGGGGACGTCTCGGTGCTGCTGTGCCATGGCTACACCGGCACCCCGCAGAGCCTGCGTCCCTGGGCGGAGCACCTGGCGGCGGCCGGCCTGACCGTGCGCCTTCCGCTCCTGCCGGGCCACGGCCGGACGTGGCAGGAGATGAACGCCACCCGGTGGCAGGACTGGTATGCCGAGGTGCGGACGGCGTTCCGGGCGCTTCGGGAGCGCTCGTCGCACGTGTTCGTCGCGGGGCTGTCGATGGGCGGCCTGCTCGCCACGAAGCTGGCGCAGGACCACGGAGCGGGTGTGTCGGGCCTGGTCCTCGTCAACCCCATCTACGCGCACGACAACCGCCTGCTGCGGCTGCTGCCGGTGCTTCAGCGGGCCGTCGCGTCCTTCCCGGGGATCGCGAGCGACATCAAGAGGCCCGGGGTGGTTGAGCTGGCCTACGACCGGAACCCGCTGCGCGCCATGCACTCCCAGACCCAGCTGTGGTCGATCGTCTCGCAGGCACTCCCCGAGGTCACCCAGCCGGTGCTGCTCCTGCACTCGGCGGTGGACCATGTGGTGCCACCCTCGAGCTCGGCGCTGCTGCTGTCGAGGATCTCGAGCACCGACGTCACCGAGGTCGTCCTGCACGACTCGTACCACGTCGCCACCCTCGACAACGACGCACCCCGAATCTTCGACGAGTCGCTCGCCTTCATCAGGCGACTGGCGGCCTGACCAAGGACGATGGGCACCATGGCCGAGAAGAGCCTCGACGAGCAGTTCGCCGAGATCGTCGCGCACTGGGAGGAGGAGGCCCCGGGCGCAGACCCCTTCCGCGACGGGGCGCCGGCCGGCCCTGACCCGGAGGGTGCCGGTGCGCGGGCTCCCGGTGCGCCGCAGCCCGGTGCGCCGATGCCCGGTGCGCCCGCCGGCGGCGGAGAGGACCCTGGTGCTGAGCTTCCTTCTCCGCAGGATCCTCCTGCGGAGGGTGACGGGCCGGCGGGTCATGGGCCGGCGCGGCTCGCCTCGCCCGCGCCGGTGTCGCCGCCGGACGCCCCGGTACCGGGATGGCGCTCGGAGGAGCCGGCCGAGCTCGAGGAGCACTTCGAGCCGCCCCCACTGCAGCCGCTGCCCTCGGGCGACGACAAGCACTTCTGGGGGATCATCATGGGACTGGTCGGCGGTCCGCTGCTCCTGCTCTTCCTCGTCCTGTTCGACCGGGGTGGCAGCGGCTGGTGGAAGCTGTTCGCCCTGGTGTTGTCCATCACCGGGTTCGTGCTGCTCGTGCTGCGCCAGCCCACGCACGACGGCGACGACGACGACGGCATCCGGCTCTAGGAGTGGTCCGGACCCGCACCGGTGAGGTCCTTCGCGTTGGCTGACACATCGGCCGCTGCGCCGACCGGCCGGTCGGCTGGTCGCCGGTCAGGACAGCTCACCCGGTCCGCTCCCCACGGCGGGTCCGCATCACGTAGCCACATCACGTAGCCGCACCGCGAGCCCGCGTAGCCGACGCCGCTGTTCACGTCGCCGCGCCGTCGAGGCGGGCCAGGTCGGCGGCCCCGATGAGCCCTGCGTCGTTGCCCATCCGGGCCGCGACGATCCGCGCCTCCGGGCGGTAGCCGCGCCCCGGGAGCTGGCGCTTGAACGTCTCGCGGGCCGGGTCGAGCAACAGAGCTCCGGCGGCACTGACGCCGCCACCGATGACGAACGTGCCTGGGTCGAACGCAGCGGCGAGGTTCGCGATGCCCACGCCGAGCCACTGACCGATCTCGGCGAGCAGCTCGATCGCCGTCTGGTCCCCGGCCTGGGCCGCCTCGGTGATGAGCGGACCCGTCAGCGCCGCCAGGTCGCCGCCCACCCGCTCGAGCAGGTCGGTGGCCATCGGGGAGTTCGCGGCGATGAGCGTGCGCGCCTCGCGCACCAGCGCGTTGCCGCTGGCGTACTGCTCCCAGCACCCGCGGTTGCCGCACTCGCAGCGCAGGCCGTTCGGGACGACCTGCATGTGCCCGAACTCCCCGGCGATCCCGAACCGGCCGCGCTGGACCTCGCCGTCGATGATGGTGCCGCCGCCGATGCCGGTGCCGAGGTTGACAATCATCAGGTGCGACTCGCCCTGGGCCGCGCCGAACTTCCACTCCGCCCAGGCAGCGGCGTTGGCGTCATTGTCCACCGTGATGGGGACCCTGACCCGTCGTTGCAATGCCTCGCGCAACGGCTCGTGGCGCCAGGACAGGTGCGGGGCGAAGACGACGGTGGCGCGGTCGGACCCGACGAACCCCGCCGCGCCGATCCCGATGGCGACCACCTGCTCTGGTGGCACGACACCCAGGAGCTCGTCGACGACCTCGACGATCGTGTCCTCGACCACGTCCGGCGACATCGACCGGTGGGGGGTGTCCCGGCGCGCCCGGTGCAGCACCGCGCCGGCGGGGTCGACGACGCCGCCGGCGACCTTCGTCCCGCCGATGTCGATCCCGATGGCGAGGTCCTCCCTCATCGGGTGAACCCCTCCGGGGACGCGGGGTTCCCGCCTGCCGGCTCGTCCTCGGCGGTCAAGGTGGCGCCGTCCCCGGAAGCGGTACCCCCCGGCCGCGCCTGGCTCGTCGACCCCTGGTCGGCCCGTCGGGCCGCTGCAAGCTCCCGGAGGCTGTCGGTCACGGCGGACGCGAGGTCCGCGAGCCGGTCAACGGTCTCGGGCCGCACAGCGCGGACGAGGGTCAGCAGCCGGCATACCGGGCAGAGGTGGCACACCGGCTCGTGGGCGCCGGCCTGCGCGCTGGCGCAGTGCCCGCAGGCTGGCGCGTCCGCGGACCTCGCGGTCAGGGCGTCGAGGAGCCTGGCCGCCTCCTGCGCCACGGTCCCGAGCACTGACTCACCGCTCGCCTTGCGCTCACTCATCGGGCCGCACCTCGCATTGTCTGGACGCGCATTGTCTGGACGCATTGTCTGGACGCATTGTCTGGACGCATTTGTCTGGACGCATTTGTCCGCAGCGCCGGCTGGTCGCCATGCCGGGTCAGCGCTCGACGCGCTTCTTCAGCTCCTTGAGGGCGGTGTCGACGATGACCTTCTCCGCCTTGCGCTTCAACATGCCCAGCATCGGGATGTTGAGGTCGACCGCCAGCCGGTAGGTCACCGTCGTCGCGTCGGACCCCTCCGTGGCGAGGGTGTAGGAGCCGTTCATCGTCTTCAGCACCGTCGCCTTCACCAGGCTCCACGACACGACGCCGGTGCCCGCCTGGGCCACGTCCCATTCGTAGTCGAGCGTGTAGGTGTCCTTGAGTACGCCGGCGTCAAGGGTGAACTCGACCCGGTCCGCCCAGCCGTCCCCCTCCTCCGAGAGCACCTTCGTCCGCTTCACCCCGGTGGCCCACTGCGGGTAGGAGTCGAAGTCCGCGATGACGTCCAGCACCGCTCCCGGGACAGCCGCGATGACGATGGAGGATTCGGTGCGGTCGGCCATGGTGCGACACGCTACCGGGTATCCTTCGAGCCCTGACCAGTCCTGAGGAGCTGCCATGCCGGAGAACGTCGTCGCGCCGATGGTCGAGCCCACGACGGAGGGCAACCTCGCCGATCTGCCGCTACGCAACGCGAGAGAGATCCCCGGGACCGCGGTGTTCTCGAGGCGGACCGAGGACGCCTGGACGGACGTGACGGCACGCGAGTTCGACGAGCAGGTCTCCCGTCTCGCGAAGGGGCTGATGGCAGCCGGCATCACCCCGGGTCAGCGGGTGGCGCTGATGTGCCGGACCCGTTACGAGTGGACGCTGGCCGACTTCGCGATCTGGGCCGCCGGTGCGGTGACGGTCCCCGTCTACGAGACCTCGTCCGCCGAGCAGGTTCAGTGGATCCTCCAGGACTGCGGGGCGGTGGCGATCGTGGTGGAGACCGGCGGGCACACGGCAACCGTCGGCGAGGTCCGCGACCGCCTGAGCGAACTCGTGGACGTCTGGCAGATCGACGCCGGGGCGTTCGACGAGCTCGGCGAGGCCGGCGAGAGCATCAGAGACGAGGACCTGCGGGACCGCCGGGCCCTGGCGGACCGGACCTCGCTCGCCACCATCATCTACACCTCGGGCACCACCGGCCGGCCCAAGGGCTGCGAGCTGACCCACGGCAACTTCATGGACCTCACGGAGAACGCGGTGGAGCGGCTCAGCCTCGTCGTCAGCGCCGAGGGCGCAGCCACCCTGCTGTTCCTGCCGCTGGCGCACGTGTTCGCCCGCTTCGTCGAGGTGTTGTGCGTCCAGGCGGGCACCCGCATGGGCCACTCCAGCGACATCAAGAACCTGCTCGCGGACTTCGGGAGCTTCCAGCCGACGTTCATCCTCTCGGTCCCCCGGGTCTTCGAGAAGATCTACAACTCCTCCGAGCAGAAGGCCGCCGGCGACGGGAAGGCACCGATCTTCGCGAAGGCGGCAGACACCGCCATCGCCTGGAGTGAGGCGCAGGACCGGGGCAGACCGGGTCCGCTGCTCCGGGTGAGGCACGCGGTCTTCGACCGGCTCGTCTACGGGAGGTTGCGCGCAGCCATGGGCGGGCGGGTGCAGTATGCCGTCTCCGGCGGGGCGCCGCTCGGCACCCGCCTGGGCCACTTCTTCCGCGGCATCGGGGTGGTCGTCCTCGAGGGCTACGGCCTCACCGAGACGACTGCGCCGGCGACGGTCAACGTGCCTGACCGGGTCAAGATCGGCACCGTGGGGCCGCCGCTGCCCGGTGTGGGCATCCGGGTCGCCGACGACGGCGAGATCCTCGTTAAGGGCAACAACGTCTTCTCCGGCTACCACAACAACACGCAGGCCACCGCCGAGGCGTTCCAGGACAGCTGGTTCCGGACCGGCGACCTCGGGGACCTCGACGAGGACGGCTACCTGCGGATCACCGGACGAAAGAAGGAGCTGCTCGTCACGGCCGGCGGCAAGAACGTCGCACCGGCCGTCCTCGAGGACGGCCTGCGGGCCCACCCCCTCATCTCGCAGTGCATCGTCGTCGGCGACCAGAAGCCGTTCATCGCGGCGCTGCTCACCCTCGACGGCGAGATGCTCCCGGCGTGGGCCAAGAACCACGGGGTGCAGGGCCTTACCGCGGACTCGGCACGCATTAACGAGGCCGTGCTGGCCGAGCTGCAGAAGGCCGTGGACGACGCCAACAGGGCGGTCAGCAAGGCCGAGTCGATCCGCAAGTTCGCGGTGCTCCCCGGTGACTTCACCGAGGAGAACGGCTACCTCACGCCGTCCCTCAAGCTGCGTCGCAACGTCGTGATGCAGGACTTCACGGCGCAGGTCGAGGCCCTCTACGCCGACGCCGAGCGGCAGTAGGACGAGGACGGGCAAGCGCTGGTCCGTCCTCTGGACGGGCTCGACCCGCGACGACCGGGCGGGTCTGCGCGACCTTCCGACCACATCCGCGACCCCGGCGACCCCCGCGCCGGATCTGCGCGACCTTCCGACCCGAACCGCCTCCCCGGCGACCCCCGCGCCGGGTCTGCGCGACCTTCCGACCCGATCCGCCTCCCCTGGCGACCCCCGCGCCGGTGCGCAAGCGCTTGGGCGCCCGACGGGGCGGGACGGCATACCGGCTCAGCCGGCCAACCTGTCCAGGTAGGCGAGCCAGTCGGCGACGAACGCCTCCTGCGTTGTGCCGAGCACCGTGCGGAAGGCCTGCCGGACCGGCGCCTCGGGGTCGGTGGTTCCCGGCTGGACAGGAGGGGCGCCGGCGACCGCTCGGTAGAACTCGACCACCTTGGCCTGCCCGTGCCGCTGCGCCATGCGCGTGACCGCGAGCCACGCCGCGTTGTAGCTGGGCGAGATCCTGCCGTGCGCCGGGTCGAAGTCAGCCTCGGTCGGCAGTGCGGTGGGACCGGCGCCCGCGCGCACCCTTCCCCGAAGGTCCGCAGCCACCGTCGTCGAGGGAATCGTGACCCCTGAGAACCCGACGTAGTCCGGGAAACCCTCCGAGAGCCAGATCGGCGCGGGACGCGTCGTTGAGGCCCGCACGGCGACGTGGGTGAGCTCGTGGGTGATGACGACCCGGCGGCCGTCCGCGGTGAGCCGGGTGAAGGCCTGCGGGTTGAGGTAGACCCGGTCGCTCGTCGTCGCCGCGCCGGGCAGGAACGGACCGTTGGTCAGGCCCGCGACCTGCTCGGTGCCGCCGCCGGCGCCGCGGCCCGACTGGCTGGCGAACCTCTCGACCGTGGAGGGGGCGACGAGCACCGCAGGAGTGGCGCTGCCCCAGACGGTCGCGATACGGACGGCAGCCGCGTCGGCAGTCGCCCGGTACTCCTGCAGCTGCTTGATCGGGAGGTCGCCGATGACGAGGGAGGTGGGCGAGGAGGCGACCGCAAGATCCG
>JBPCOG010000306.1:0-7339 GCA_051000455.1 Lapillicoccus sp.
GACCCGGCCCGGCACCCGCGCGGGTCAGTCACCGCTGCCGTCTTGGTGCCCGGAGCCGTAGCGGGTGCCCACCGGACGCCTCGTCGCGTACGACTGCACGGCATACCGCTGGGTGCGGTTGCTGCCCTCGGTGCGCGAGAGCAGGAAGCCCGGCTCCTCGCTGGGGCGCTGGACGAGGAACTGCATGGCGGTCGTCTGCCGCCCGAGGCTCGCGTCGTAGGCGAGCACCCGGACGTAGTGCTCCGGGAAGGTGCGTCGGCACTCCCGGACCTGCACGAGGACGGCGTCGGGCTCGTCGAGGTCGAACATCGGCAGGCCCCACATCTCCCAGTAGACGTTGCGCGGGTGCGGGTCGTCGGTGTACTCCACCGAGACGGGCCACCCGTGCAGCAGGGCGTAGCGCACCTGGGCCGTGATCTCGTCGTCGGTCAGCTCGGGCAGGTAGGAGAAGGACCCGTGGCGCAGGTGCATGTCGAGCTCCTCAGACGGTCGTGACGGTGGGCACCACGTCGGGTGCGTCGGTGGAGGTGTAGTTGAAGGTGATGTCGCCCCAGGTCTCGAGGGCGACCTCGAGCGGGCGGCAGGTGCTCGCCGCCGTGTTGAGGATGTGCAGGCCCTCCCGGAGGAAGTCGCGCCCCTCGTTGCGGGCCTTGACCATGGCCTCCAGGGCGACCCGGTTCGCCTCCGCCCCGGCGGCGATGCCGAGCGGGTGCCCGATGGTGCCGCCGCCGAACTGGAGGATGACGTCCTCGCCGAGCAGGTCGAGCAGCTGGTGCATCTGGCCGGCGTGGATGCCGCCGGAGGCGACGGGCATGACCCCGGGCATGCTCGCCCAGTCCTGGTCGAAGAAGATGCCGTGCTGCGGGTTGGCGGGGATGTGCTCGTCCCGCAGGGTGTCGTAGAAGCCCTTCGTCGTGGCCGGGTCGCCCTCGAGCTTGCCGACGACCGTGCCGGCGTGGACGTGGTCGACACCGATGAGGCGGCACCACTTGGCGATGACCCGGAAGCTGACGCCGTGGGTCTTCTGCCGCGTGTATGTCGAGTGGCCGGCCCGGTGCAGGTGCAGCAGCACGCTGTTGTCGCGGGCCCACCTGGCCATCGACTGCATCGCGGTGTAGCCGATGGTCAGGTCGATCATGACGATGACACTGCCGAGCTCCTTGGCGAACTCGGCACGCTCGTACATCTGCTCCATCGTCGCCGCGGTGACGTTGAGGTAGTGGCCCTTGGTCTCCCCCGTCTCGGTCATCGCCTTGTTGACGCCCTCCATGCAGTAGAGGTAGCGGTCGCGCCAGCGCATGAACGGCTGGGAGTTGATGTTCTCGTCGTCCTTGGTGAAGTCGAGCCCGCCCCGGCAGCCCTCGTAGACCACCCGGCCGTAGTTGCGGGCCGACAGCCCCAGCTTCGGCTTGACGGTCGCGCCGAGCAGCGGCCGGCCGTACTTGCCGAGCAGCTCGCGCTCCATGACGATGCCGTGCGCCGGCCCCTGGAAGGTCTTGACGTAGGCGACCGGGATGCGCATGTCCTCGAGGCGCAGCGCCTTGAGCGGCTTGAAGCCGAAGACGTTGCCGATGACGGAGGACGTGAGGTTCGCGATCGACCCCTCCTCGAACAGGTCGATGCTGTAGGCGACGTAGGCGAAGAACTCCCCCGGCCGCCCGGGCACGTCGTCGACCCGGTACGCCTTGGCCTGGTAGTGCGTGTTGGCGGTCAGCCGGTCGGTCCAGACGACCGTCCACGTCGCCGAGGAGGACTCGCCCGCCACGGCGGCAGCGGCCTCGATGGGGTCGACCCCGTCCTGGGGGGTGACCCGAAAGACGGCGAGCACGTCGGTGGGCCCCGGCTCGTAGTCCGGGTCGTAGTAGCCCATGCTCGCGTAGCTCTGCACGCCCGGGTCCCAGCGCTTCGGGCTGGTGGTGTCGGTGAACGCGGGGTCCACGGCTGCCTCCTCGTGCTCTGGTGCATGGTTGCTCCCCCGCCAAGCATGCGCCAGCGAAGGCGGGGTGACTATGGAATGTTTCCCGCGAACAGTGAAAGGATCACTTAACTGTCAAGGACGGTATGCCGGTACCGTTGCTCCCATGGTTCGTGGCGAGAGAGCACTCCCCGCGGCGGCGACATGGGGCCGGATGCAGACCCTGCTCGCGGTCGTCGAGCACGGCAGCATCCGCGCTGCGGCCGAGTCGCTGCACGTGACCCCACCGGCCGTCTCGGCCGCCATCACGGCTGTCGAGCGCGAGCTCGGGACGGCCCTGTTCGCCCGGGCCGGTCGCGGCATCCGGCTCACCGACGCCGGGCGCACCTTCGCCGACTACTGCCGGACGATCATCGGGCTGCTCGACGAGGCGCGCAGCGCCGTCCGCGAGGCGGACCGGGCGCGCCTGCGGGTCGGGGCGGTCGCGACGGCGAGCGAGTTCGTGCTGCCCCGGCTGATGGCCTCGTTCGTCCGACGCTTCCCCAAGGTCGAGCTCAGCCTGTCCGTGCTGCCCCGCGACGAGCTCTTCGCGCAGGTGCACCACCACGAGCTCGACGTCGTCCTGGCCGGGAGGCCGCCGCGGGGCTCCGGCCTGGTCACCCGGGCCCGTCGCCCCAACAAGCTCGTGCTGATCGCCAGCCCGGGCCACGTCGGCGACCCGCTGACCGCGACCTGGCTGCTGCGAGGACCGGGGTCGGGCACCCGCGAGACGTCGACGGGACTGCTGGCCCAGCTCGAGGCGGCCCCCCCGACGCTGACCCTCGGCACCCACGGCGCAGTGGTGGCGGCTGCCCGCGAGGGCCTCGGGGTCACGCTCGTGCACGCCGACGCCGTCAGCCGGGACATCGCCTCTGGAGCGCTGGTGGTCCTCCCGCTGGCGCGCACCCCGCTCAACCGGCCCTGGCACCTCAGCACGGCGCCGCAGCCGACCCGGGGCGCGCAGCTGTTCCTGCGCCACGTCACGGACCGCGCCCAGTTCGGGGACGAGGCGTTCCACCAGTACCACCGCCCGGCCGGCTGAGTGCTCGGGTACGGCGCCGGCGCCGGGGAGCGCAGGCTCCACGGCTGCATGGCGCTACGGCGCCATGGCTACGCGCTACCGCGGTTGCGCGGCTCCGCGACGGCTACCCGGCAGGGGGATCCCGACGATGACCGTCGTCCCCCTGCCCGGCACCGACTCGACGCGCAGCGAGGCACCGAGCAGCGCGCACCGCTCGGCGATCGAGGACAGCCCGAAGTGCTCCGCGTCGGTCCCGCCGTCCCCGCCCGGCGTGGAGGCGCCAGTGCTCTCCCGGGCGTCGAACCCGACCCCGTCGTCGATGGTCCCGAGCACGACGACGTCGCCGACCCGGCGCAGCGAGAGGACGACGCGGCTGGCCCGCGCGTGGCGCACCGCATTGCTCGTCGTCTCCTGCGCGATGCGGAACAGCGCCGACGCCGCGTGGGCGGGCAGCTCGGCAAAGCTCTCCGTGGGGTCCGCGACGAACTCGACGTCGACCTGGGGTGCGGTCTGCACGAGGGACTCGAGCGCGGCCACGATGCCGAGGTCGTCGAGGACCAGGCTGTGCAGGCCGGTGATCGCGGCCCGGGTCTGGGTGTAGGCGAGGTCGGCGAGGGAACGTGCCGAGCTGATCTGTGCCTGCGCCTGGCGCATGGCCCGGACCCGGCCGTCCTCGCGGGGCTCGCCCCCGGGGGCCGGGCCGCCCGCCGCCTGCTCCGCCGGCGCCAGAGCGCACTCTGACAACTCGCCCAGCGACAGGTCAGCGGCGTTGAGGTGGAAGGACAGCGACGCGAGTGCGGTGGTGACGCCGTCGTGCAGGTCGAAGGCGATGCGCCGGCGCTCTGCCTCCTGGGCCGAGATCGCCTGCGCGATGAGGCGGTCGCGCTCGGTGCGGTGCTCGTCGGCGGCCTGCATCAGCCGCTGGGCGTGCAGGCGCAGTCCGAGCAGGTCGGCCAGGGGCTGGACCCGGGCGAGGTCGTCGTCCGTGAAGGGCCGCTCGGTGCCCCGGTGGACGGTCAGCACGCCGAGGACCTGACCAGCGACGCCGCGCGCGGGCAGGCACATCCGGGCGACCCGCTCCCCGGCGGCGAGGCCGAGCAGCTGCCGGTGCGCGGCGTTGCGCGGTGAGTCGGAGCTGAGCCGGACCGCGCGTCCGTTGCGGGCCACCAGACCGGTGACGCCGAACCCGACGGACAGGCGTAGGACACCCTCCACCGCCGGGTCCGCCGGGTCCGCCGGGCAGGCGGCGCCGACCCCCAGCACGCCGCCGTCGGAGAGGAAGATGATGGCGCCGTCGGCCTGGCAGTAGTCGGCGAACGCCCGCGCGAGGACCTCCAGCGGCGGGCTCGCGGGCCCCGCCAGCAGCGCCACCAGCGGGCGGCTCACTGGAACAGCCCCTCGCGCAGGGCCACCGCGATCGCCCCGCCCCGGTCCTGGACCGCCAGCTTGCGGTAGAGGCCGCGGATGTGGGTCTTCACGGTGTCCTCGCTGATGACGAGCTTGCCGGCGATGCCCTTGTTGGAGTGCCCGGAGACCACCAGCGAGAGGACCTCCGACTCGCGCTGGGTGAGCCCGAGGTTGGCCCCCGGCCAGAACTCCCCGGCGTGCAGCCTCGCAGCCGACAGGGCCACCCGGCCCGCGAGGGCGGGGTCGATGACCACCTCCCCCGCGCTGACCCGGCGCAGGTGCCCGACGAGCTCGCGGGCGTCGACCCGCTTGAGGATGTAGCCCCGGGCACCGGCGCGGAGCGCCTGGAAGAGGTAGTGCTCGTCGTCGTAGACGGTCAGCAGGACGACCTTGACGTCCGGGTGGCTCGCCAGCAGGCACGCGGTGAGGTCCAGCCCGCTGTCCCGGCCGAGACGCACGTCGCAGAGCACGATGTCGGGGAGGGTCTGTGCGACGACGGCGAGTGCCTGCGCCCGGCAGGTCGCGGTGCCGACGACGTCCGCCTCCGCGGGGAAGTGGGACAGCATGGCAGTCAGGCCCTGCAGGACCATCTCGTGGTCGTCGACGAGGACCAGCCGCATCGCGGGCGAGGACATGCCTCAGGGTACGTCCGGCGCCGTTGCCGGCCCGGGCACGTGGGGAGCCGCGAGCAGGTCCCGGTGGGGAGCAGGCCCGGCTGAACCTCACCCGCCGTCCCACCCGTGGGGGGGTGACGCGCATGCCGGGTGATGGGGTCTGCTGGGGCTGGTGTGGCCAACCACACTGCCGTGCGGCCGAGCCGGAGGACGGACCAGTGCCCGACAAGATCATCAGGATGACGAGGTCCGAGGCGAACACCTCGCGCCCGGTGATGATGGCCATCGCCGGTGACTCGGCCTCGGGCAAGACCACCCTGACCAAGGGCCTGGTCGCGGCGCTGGGACCGGACCAGTGCCGGGCCATCTGCGCGGACGACTACCACCGCTTCGACCGGGAGGAGCGCAGGACCAAGCCCTTCACGCCGCTGCATCCCGACTGCAACTACATCGACATCCTCGAGCAGCACCTGCAGCTGCTGGCCCTCGGCCGGCCGATCCTCCAGCCGGTGTACGAGCACTCGACGGGGACGTTCACCCGGCCGGAGTACATCGAGCCCAGGCCATACGTCATCGTCGAGGGCCTGCACCCGCTGTCGACGAAGCTGGCCCGGGCGTGCTTCGACGTGGCGGTGTTCCTCGACCCCCCCCAGGGGATCCGCCGGGAGTGGAAGCTCGCCCGGGACACCAGCAAGCGCCGCTACACCCCCGAGCAGGTCCTCGACGAGCTGGAGCGGCGCGAGCCGGAGTCCGAGGCGTGGATCCGGCCGCAGCGCAAGCACGCCGACATCGTCGTGCGCTTCTCGCCCATCGCGACCCGCAACGACCCGCCGGGCACGCCGCTGTCCGCGGAGCTGATGCTGCGCCCGACGATCCAGCACCCCGCCCTGACCGGCGTCCTCACCGACGACAACCGCACGGCCATGCACCTGAAGATCATCCGCGACCGGGACGGCACCCCCACCGACTGCCTGCACGTCCACGGCCACGCCACCTCCGAGGAGGCCCGGCGGCTGGAGAAGACGATCTGGTCCGAGCTCGACACGCCTGGCGGCCCCCCGGAGCGGCTCGGCGAGATCGACTCGGGACAGCGCAGCGAGCCGCTGGCCATCACCCAGCTGATCCTGCTCTACCACCTCGTGGCGACAGGCCAGGCGAACGGCGCATGAGCCCGCGACCTCGCGCCCGGTGACCGTGCTCGCGGCGGTCATCTTCGATGTGGACGGCACGCTGGTGGACAGCGAGCAAGACGGGCACTGGGTCGCCTCCAACAGCGCCTTCCAGGACGTGGGTATGCCGGACCGCTGGACCGAGGAGGAGTACGGCACCCTGCTGCGGGTGGCCGGCGGCCGCGAGCGTCTCCTGCACTACCTCGCCCTGAGGGGACGGACCGGCGAGGACGCCGGCCGGCTTGTGACCGAGCTGCACCGACGCAAGACGGCGTGGATGCGCCGGCTCGTCGACGAGGACGCCGTGCCGCCCCGTCCCGGCGCGCAGCGGCTCGTGTCGGAGCTCGCCGACGCCGGTCTCCGGCTGGCGATCGCGACGACCGGGCAGCGCGCGTGGGTCGAGCCGCTCATCGACCGGCACTTCGGTCTCGACACGTTCGAGCAGGTCGTCACCGGCAGCGAGGTGACCCGGCTCAAACCTGACCCGGCGGCCTACCGGCTGGTGCTGCGCCGGCTGGGACTCGAGCCAGGCGCGTGCCTCGCGGTGGAGGACTCGGGCAACGGCGTGCGCGCGGCGGTCGGCGCCGGCATACCGTGCCTGGCAGTCACCAACGTCTACACCAGCAAGGACGACCTGTCCGGCGCCGTCCTCGTCACCGACGGGTTCGGCCCGGGCGCCCACGTCCTGCGCGAGGGGCCTGTCGCCATGCCCACCGGGACGGTCACCGCGCCGCTGCTCTCGCTGCTGCGCGGCGCGCTGGGCACCCGGCTCCCGGACGTCATGCCGCCCCGGAAGCCGTTGCAGCGACCGACCCCGTCCCGGGACCCGCCCTCGTCGGGGGTGGGGTAGCCGAGCAGGCCGGCCTCCCCCCCCGGGTGTGTCGGCGGCGGCGCCATCCATCGAGTCAGCAGGGTCACCGATATCCGGTTCTCGCAGGAGAAGATTGCACCGAGGATTACCGAGTACGGGACACTTCGCCCAGGGCCGCCGGGCCGGACTGACGCATGGCTGGGAGGACCCCTCACGCCCCCGGCGGGCCCGGGGAGGGAGCGACGGAGCCCAGCCCGGCGTCGCGGGCGCGGACGATGGCTTCGGGGCGCCCGGCGACACGGAGCTTGGTGAAGATCGACGAGACGGTGTTGGCCACCGTCTTGGCTGCCACGCCCAGCCGGC
>JBPCOG010000378.1:0-9235 GCA_051000455.1 Lapillicoccus sp.
GCTGGTCACCGTGTCGTAGAAGGCCTGACCGCCGTCACCGGCGGGGTCGATGGTGTTGAGCACCCCCCACCGGAACCAGCCCATCGCGAACATCAGCGCGGCATACAGGACCGCGATGGTGAGCAGCGGAAGCGGCCCCGAACGAAGCAGGGACCGGGCCACCGACGCGACCGGTGCGTACTTCTCCCGGATGCCACGGGTCGTCGTGTTGAGCAGGCCGCCCAGCGTCCGCACCGTGCGCCGGGCGTCGTCGCGCCCGACGGTGATCTCGAGGTCCCCCTGGGTCCACCCGACGAGCAGCCCGACCACGGCGACCCAGACGAGCGGCCAGACGATCTGGACGGAGATGACGTTGAGGACGTGCCAGACGAGCGCCCCGGCGGTGCCGAGGATGTCGGGGATGTCGATGTGCACGAGGTCGCGGGCTCGCTCCGCGCCCTCGCGGACCCAGACGGCCACCTCCCTGGTCCGCAGCAGCGCCAGTCCCTGGCTGACCAGCGGGGAGAGCACGAGCCACCCGAGGACGATCCAGCTGCACTCGAGGACGACGATGCCGAAGTCCAGCAGCCTCCAGTTCAGCCTCTCGGTGGCCTTGTCGACGACGACCTTGACGAGCCAGATCCCGATCGCCATCGGGATGTAGGTCTTCCACCCCTCCTTGAAGTTGATGTTGCTCGCATCGCGGACCGCGTCGGGGTTGTCGAAGTCGTAGCGGTCCTGGAAGACGGCGTACTTGGCCAGCAGGAACTTGTGGATGTCCCAGTTCACCTGGTTCCAGGCCGCGTAGAGGATGACCATCGGGACGATGGCGACCTTCACCTGCCCGGCGAAGGTGTCCGGACGGTCGCGGGCGTCCCTCGTCGTGAGACGCGCTGCGACGGCCGTGAGCGGCTCACCACCGAGGCGGACGGCGCCTGCGGCGACGTAGATCGCCATGGCGAGCAGCACCAGCCGGATGGCGACGGAGACGAAGAGGATGCCCAGGCCCAGGGGGCCGTTGTCGAAGGCGACGCTCGCCGCCCACCGGGTGAGCAGGTGCTGGGCCGCGAAGCTGGTCAGGGCGAGCGCGAAGAGGGGCACGGCCGCCCGCGCCAGGGCGAGGACGGTGTCGGTCCCGATGTCCCTGGCGAGCAGCAGCACCCGCAGCGGGGCGGGCATGCTCGACGCCTGCTCCGCCGGTGGTCGCACCGCCCCGGACTGAGGGACGCCAGCCGAGATCGTGGCCACGCCGGAAGGCTACCGCGTCGTCAGTCCCCCCGTTCCCACGGCGCCTTGTCGTCCATCTTCGCGTAGTACTTGGCGAGGTGGCTCTTGACCCGGTCGACGTCCTTGGCGGGCAGGTCGACGCCGCCCCGGGAGCCCTGCATCCCGGCGGCGGCAGCCATCACCCCCCGCGGCACCGCGACGAGCCGGCCGCCGACGACGTCAGCGACGAGCAGCTTGTATGCCGTGAAGTTCTCCTTCCGCTCGCCGTCGTACCAGACGTGGGCGTCGCGGTACTTCTCGTTGGGCTCCTCCGTCGCCTTCGCCCACGCGCGGACCCGCTTCTCGGCGGCGTCACCGTCCCACTCACGGTCTCGCTCGGCGAGCGGGAGGTCCTGGAACGCGGTCACGGCCATGACGTCGTCCTCTCGGTGCTGATGTGACTGCCTGGTTGCGCCGCCGAACGTGCTGCCCGGACCTGGCGCGACTCAAACCCTCAGGTTGGGTATGTTCCCAGCATGACCGGGATTGAGCAGCGACAGGTGAGCGGGACCGGCAGGGACGTCGTGGCCGCGGTCGTCGCGCAGCACGGGCGCATCACCGCGATGATGCGCGAGGTGGTCGACGCCAGCGATGCCGCCGCGCGACGGGAGGCGTTCGACGTGCTGCGGGGCTACCTCGCCCAGCACGAGGCGGCCGAGGAGGAGGCTGTCCACCCCGTCGCGGGGACCGCGGTGGGCGGCGAGGCGGTGGCGCATCAGCGCGAGCTGGAGGAGACCGGGGCCGCCCAGCAGATCAAGAGGCTCGAGGAGCTCGATGCCGGGTCGCCGTCCTTCGGCGTGCAGTTCGGGCTCTTCGAGGAGGCGGTCGACGCCCACGCGACCGCCGAGGAGAAGGAGGAGCTGCCCCTGCTGGAGGAGTCGATGTCGCCCGATGCCGTCGCCGCCGCCCTCGAGGTCCTCGCCGCGGTGGGCGCACCGGAGCACCGAGGGGCGGGCGACTTCGCCACCATGCTGGCCACCGCCCGGCAACGGTTCCGGGCGATGATCGCCGCGCGCTGAGTGCCGCTCGGCCCGGCCGACCAGCCCGGGGATGCCGCATTCGCGGCGCAGCGGCTCCTGCCCGGCTACCGTGACCGTGTGGGACCACGAGCCGGGGTGACCCGAGGGCTCCGGGGCGCGGTGGCCGGACTGCTGCTGGCCGGATCCCTCTCGGGCTGCGCGACCGACCCCGCGACGACTGACCCCGGGGCGCCCGCGCAGCCATCGACCGCGACGGTGCCGACGGCGCGCTCGGCGGCCGACGGGTGGCGCAGTGGCTACGGCCAGGAGCGCCGGGCGTGGCTCACCGCGTACGCCCGGTTCGTCAAGGACCTGTCCACCGGCAGCGTGCGCCTGCCTGCCCTCCACGAGCACGGTGGCCTCCTGAGCACCGCCACGACCGCCTGGGCGGCGGCGCTTGGCAGGATGCCCGCCCCGCCCACGCCACCCGTCCCAAGGAACTTCAGCGGGGCACTGAAGGCCGCGCTAAGGGAGGCCAGCGCAGCTGCGGCGTCGGCGGTCAGCTGCGTGGCGAGCGACTGCGCCCCGGTCGTGTTGCGACTGGCCGCCACGGGTGGACGCGTGCTGCAGCTCGCCTCATTGTCGGAGCTGGACCCCTCTGCCGGTGCAGCCCTCCCGCCGCAGCGCGGCCTCCTGACGACGGACGACGCGGTCCTGCTCGGTCCCGTGGGTCCGGCCACGGTCGAGGGCCCGTCGACGGCCCGCGCGGCTGGGACCTTGTGCCAGCCGGAGTTCGACAACCTCGACGAGCAGCGACTCCCGGGCGCTGGGGAGGCGTCGGTCCGGATCCGGGTCGCCGAGACGGTCGTCATCCAGCAGGAGGTCACCCGGTTCGCATCGGTGGACCTGGCGACGCAGTACTTCAACGCCCTCAGCGTGCGCGCGATCATGTGCCCCGCCCGCAGCCTGACCAGCGGCAGCGCAACGGGCAGCCTCCCGGCCACGTGGAAGAAGGAGGAGGCACCGCAGTCCCACGGTCCCTCCGTTGCCTGGCGGATGAGCGCTCAGGCCGGCGCGGCCCCCGTGCACGTCCTCGGGCTGGGTGTGCGGGTCGCCGACACGGTCAGCGTCCTGTCCATCTCCGGGCCTGCGGAGCCGGCGTCGGAAGCCGGCTCGGCGCTCCTGCGGCGGGCCACCGAACGGCTGGGACGCTCGGCACCGCCGGACCGGACGACCCCGTCGTGATCCATCGCCTGGCGGCTGTGGCGGGCTCGGCCGTGCTGCTCGCCGCCGCTGGCTGCACCACGACGGCACCACCACCGCTCCAGTGGCGGCGCGTCTCGACCAGTGACGCGGTCCTGTCGGTGGACCTGCCCGACGGCGGGGGGACGACCTACGCGTTCACCGAGCCCGCTCCGGCCCGGACCGGGCTGCTCATCCGCGACGGCAGGACGCTGCGCGTCTCGGTGTCAGCGAGCCGGACTGCCATGCGGGACACCCTGGGGGCGGTCTTCGACCGGCCTTCGGTCACGCCCTTCCGCGAGCTCGTCGCGGCCCTCGACCAGGTCATCGACGCTCCCGGCACCATCGACGAGTGCGTGTTCGTCACCCGCCGCCCGGTCAGCGCCGGCCGGTTCTACGGGGTCCGCGTCCACTGGGACGGATGCACGGCCGGAGGCGCCGAACGAACGTATGCCGCCGCTGTGTCCGCCGACCGGACGGTCGTGGTTCTGGTGTCGGTGGCAGCGGACGAAGCCCTTGCCGAGCGGGTGCTCACCCGGGTCCTCGACAGCGTGGAGGTGAAGCTGGGGGCATTGCCGCTGCGCGTGGAGCGACCGGTCGTGACCGCGGTCCGCTGAGGGTCCGCCGACGGCCCAGCACCAGCGCCAGGGAGGCCGCGAGGACGGGGACCGGGAGCAGCGTCCCGGCGAGCGCGATGTCCTGGGCGGCCAGCGGTGACCCCCGGGCGCTGCGCAGCGCGGCGATGACCAGCGCACCTGTCGTGACCGCCGCCAGCGACATGAGCCGGCGAGATCGCCCGTGGTCCCTGCTGTTGAGCCCCTCTGCGTCGAAGAGCAGCTGGTAGGCGACCGGGAACACGAACACGAGCGTCGCCCCCGCACCGCCGAGCAGGAGCTCGGGACTGAGGGTCTGGGCGTGGCCAACGATGGTGGACGCGGCTGCGACGACGATGAGGGACGCTGCACTCAGCTGCGTCCTCCTCGTCTCGGGAAGCAGGCTCAGCACGAGAACGGCCACCGTGACAGCCAGATCGAGCGTGCCGACGTCCACCCAGCCCGGCCGGGGGCCGTTGAGCTCGCTGACGGCGCCGACCCGCCAGGGGTACCAGCGGTAGCTGACCATGTCGTAGCCCATCAGCGGCAGCCGCAGGCCGCCCCACAGCGCGAACATCCCGAGGACCAGCACGGCACCCGGCCAGCGCCGCGCCCACCACAGGACGGCGCAGGCGCACGCGGCTGCGACGACCACGGGGACGGGGACCCATGGCTGTACCCCTTCAATGGTTTTCGCCACGTCGAACGCCCAGTCCCCCATGCCGGTGGTGTACACCGTCGCCGCCAGCTGGAAGAGCAGCTCGGGAAGCACCAGGGAGAGGACGAGGAGTGCGGTTGCGCCGATGACCTGCCCCGGGGCGGCGGCGGGGGCGGGGCAGCCCGAGACCATCCAGACCGCGATGAGCACGGCCAGCACGGCCGCCAGGCACCACGACAGGGCACCGTCCCGGAGGATCCCGGCCCAGACCGGCGCCGCTGCGCCGAGCCAGGACGGGAGCAGGTGGGCCAACCCCGCCGTCACCCAGAGGAGCTTCAGCACGGCGACGACCCGGATCAGGGTCCAGAGCCCGTCCTTGCTCGCCGCCCCCACGCGCCGGAGGAACCCGAGGACGAGCACCGGCGCACGGGAGGCCACGTCGCCGGCGGCGCGTCCGGCCGCCATGGCAGACCAGAGGGTGAGCACCATCGCCAGGCCTGCCCACGCGTAGGTGGCCGACATCATGGAGCGCTCCAGGATCCGGTGCACCGGCAGCACCTCGGGCAGCGCGGTGCCCGTGGCCCCGACGAGCGCGCCGCCCCTCAGCACGGCACCGCACCAGCCGGCGAGAAGCAGCAGTGGCGCGCCGCCGTGGACCCACGGCGTGAGCGCCCCCAGCAACGACCGACTCGGTGTGCCGGGTATGCCGTCGGACGGGGCCAGAGCGGCCACGACCGCTACCAGCGCGGCCGCTGCCGGCACTGCAGCCGCCAGCCCGGCCAGGACGCGCAGCGCGATGAGGAGGCCGACGGCGTCGGGGTCCACGTGGACGTAGGCCGCTTGCTGCAGCAGGCTCAGCCGGATGAAGAACAGGCACGGCATGGCCCAGGTGAGCGCGAGCCCGGTGAGCAGTGCCGCCCGGCGCCATGGCGCCAGCGAGTCAGCCACGGCTGCGATGGCGGCCGAACCGGCCGCGGGTCCGACGAAGAGCAGGACGGCCAGGCCAGCCGGGAGGGCTTCGTTGAGGAGCGAGTAGGCACCGGTGATGGCAGGCATCCGAAGGCGCCCGAAGCCGGCCAGGAGCATGAGGGCCACGGCATACCCGCCGACGCCCAGACAGGCGAGGAGCACCACCTTGTCGCGGGTCGGGAGGTCCCCCACCCGGAGCCGGCGGCCCCGCCACACCAGGCGAGCGTCGGAGCGCCGCCAACGCCGACGGGTCCGGACGGCGCGGCGGCGCATCCCGGAGCCCGGCTCGCCACGAGCCGCCCGGACCTGCGAGGTGCCGATCCGCACACCTCATTGAACCGGATCACGGTGGGCGCCGACGGGCAATCGCCGAGGTCCCCAGATGCCGGGCGACCCCGGTCGCGGACGGTTCCCGCTGCGGCATACGGTGGATGCATGGACTTTCGATACCTCGGCAACAGTGGGCTCAAGATCTCGGAGATCACCTACGGCAACTGGCTCACCCACGGCTCACAGGTCGAGAACGACACCGCCACCCAGTGCGTGCGGGCCGCCCTCGACGCAGGGATCTCCACGTTCGACACGGCGGACGCCTACGCCAACACCAAGGCGGAGACGGTCCTCGGGGACGCCCTGAAGGGCGAGCGTCGGGAGTCGCTCGAGATCTTCACGAAGGTCTACTGGCCCACCGGTCCCGCCGGCAAGAACGACACCGGCCTGTCCCGCAAGCACATCCTGGAGTCGATCGACGGCTCGCTCCGGCGGCTGCAGACCGACTACGTCGACCTGTACCAGGCCCACCGCTACGACACGGAGACGCCGCTGGAGGAGACGATGCAGGCCTTCGCCGACGTCGTGCGCCATGGCAAGGCGCTCTACATCGGCGTCAGTGAGTGGACCGCGGACCAGATCCGCGACGGGGTCAGGCTCGGCACGGAGCTCGGCGTGCAGCTCATCTCGAGCCAGCCCCAGTACTCCATGCTCTGGCGGGTCATCGAGGACGAGGTGGTCCCCACCTGCACGGAGCTCGGTGTCTCGCAGATCGTGTGGTCCCCCATCGCCCAGGGCGTCCTCACCGGCAAGTACCAGCCGGGCCAGCAGGCACCGGCCGGCTCGCGGGCGACCGAAGAGAAGGGCGGCGCTGACATGATCAAGCGCTTCATGGACGACGACGTGCTCCGCCGGGTGCAGGACCTGCAGCCGGTCGCCGACGAACTCGACCTGTCCCTGGCGCAGCTGGCCGTCGCATGGGTGCTCCAGAACGACAACGTCGCCGCCGCCATCGTCGGCGCCTCCCGACCCGAGCAGGTCACCGAGAACGTCAAGGCGTCCGGGGTGAAGATCCCGGACCAGCTGATGGCGAGGATCGACGACGCGCTCGGCGACGTCGTCGAGCGCGACCCGGCCAGGACCCGGGAGACCGCACCGAAGCAGCGGGTCGCCTGAACCGGCCGCCCCTCACCTCTCCGGCGCGCAGCCGCAGGTCGTCACCAGTCGTGGACCGAGCCGTCCAGGCGCCGGGCCACCGGCAGGTAGCGTCGTTGGTACGGGAAGCGCTCCGCGGCGGCGTCGTCGTACTCGACACCGAGGCCCGGCTCTTCCGGGGGGTGCAGCATGCCGTCCTCGAAGCGGACCCCGCTGTGGAAGACCTCCATTGTCTCGTCGGCATGCTCCATGTACTCCTGGATGCCGAAGTTCGGGACCGCGAGGTCGAGGTGGACCGCGGCGGCGAGCGTGACGGGCGACAGGTCGGTTGCCCCGTGGGAGCCGGTCCGGACCTGGTAGAGGGCGGCGAGGTCGAAGATCCGCCGTAGGTGCGTGATGCCACCGGCGTGCACGACCGTGGTCCGCACGTAGTCGATGAGCTGCTCGGTGATCAGGTGCTGGACCTCCCACACGGACGTGAGCGCCTCCCCGACCGCGATCGGTGTCGTGGTGTGCTGGCGGATGAGCCGGAACCCGTCCTGGTTCTCCGCGGGGGTGGGGTCCTCCATCCAGAAAAGCCGGCACGGCTCCACCGCCTTCCCGAAACGGGCAGCCTCGATGGGCGTGAGCCGGTGGTGCACGTCGTGGAGGAGGTGGACGTCGAAGCCGAAGCGCTCCCGGACGGCCTCGAGGTAGGTGGGGGCGAAGTCGAGATAGGCCTCGGTGGACCACGGCTGCTCCTGGGGCAGGGAGGTCGCGGCGGGCTCGTAGAGCTTGCCCTTGCGCACCCCGTAGGTGCCACCCACCCCCGGCACGGCGGCCTGCGCCCGCACGGCCTTGTAGCCGAGGTCGAGATGGCGGGCGACGTCGTCGAGCAGGGAGGGCACGTCGACGCCGCTGGCGTGTGAGTAGACGAGCACCCCGTTGCGCGACCGGCCGCCGAGGAGCTGGTAGACGGGAAGGCCGGCCACCTTCCCCTTGATGTCCCACAGCGCGGTGTCCACCGCCGCGACTGCCGTCATCGTCACTGGCCCCCGGCGCCAGTACGCGCCCCGGTAGAGGTACTGCCACATGTCCTCGACCCGGGCCGGGTCCCTGCCGGTCAGCACGGGTGCGACGTGGTCGCGCAGATAGCTGGCGACCGCGAGCTCGCGCCCGTTGAGCGTCGCGTCACCGAGGCCGGTGACTCCGTCCGACGTCGTGATCCGCAGGGTGACGAAGTTGCGCCCCGGGGAGGTGACCAGCACCTCGGCTCGCTCGATGGTGGCCAAGGTGCCCACTCCCTCTCGTCCGGTGGCGCTGGCTCAGGGAGCGGTGGCTCCTCCTCGCCTGTTCGGCACGCAGTGTGTCATCGCCATGCCGCTGACGTCTCGGGGGCCGTTCTTGCCGAGGTTGGCCAGCCGCTGCTGTTCCTCCTCGTTCAGGCTCTGGGTCTGCAGCGGCTCGAGGTGTCGCACGTCGTCCGGGCTGATGCCGACGCCCTCACCCACGCGCTGTCCGAGCTCGTCCTCGCAGAGCAGCAGGTGCCAGACCATCCGCTCCTGGATGGGACGGTCGCACTGGCCCAGGCCGTCGACGAGGTTCGCCACCAGGTCGTCCTTCTCCCACTGCTCGGAGAGCAGGTAGCGCTCACCGGCCTGCTGGTAGTCGTTCGTCCGCGGGATCCGCTGACGCGTCAGGCGACCGGTGACCACCGGGCCCTGCTCGTCATGGGTGGGCGCCTGTCCCTCTCGCAGGCCCCCGAGGATCGAGGGCTCGTAGTTGACGTGCGGGTTCTGTCCCTGTCCCAGGTCCACGGCATACGCCATCTGGCCATCGCGCTGGTTGGTGGCCACCCGCGCGTTCTTGGCCTGGTTCACGGGCAGCTGCAGGTAGTTCGGGCCGACGCGGTAGCGCTGGGTGTCGCTGTAGGAGAAGGTCCGTCCGACGAGCATCTTGTCGTCGGAGAAGTCCAGGCCGTCGACGAGGACGCCGGTGCCGAAGGCGATCTGCTCGTTCTCGGCGAACACGTTCTCCGGCGCGCGGTCGAGGACCATGCGCCCGACCGGCTGCAGCGGGAAGGCGTCCTCGGGCCACACCTTCGTGTCGTCCAGGGGGTCGAAGTCGAGCTCCGGGTGGTCGTGGTCGTCCATGAGCTGCACGCA
>JBPCOG010000229.1:0-5716 GCA_051000455.1 Lapillicoccus sp.
CGGCGTCAACCCGATCAGCTCGGGCGGAGACGTTCATCTCGAGGTGATCTCCCGTGACGACCCGCGGGTGGGCTCCGCTCTCGTGCCGACCGACCGGGTGGCGGCCATCACCATGGCCCGGTGCGACAAGCCGCTGCTGCTCAGCGTGCCGGCCGGCGCCACCGGCGTGTCCGGGGTCGTCGACGTGTACGGCGAGGGCGGCACGAGCTACGAGCACCTGGTGCTCGACGTCGGTTCGCAGGCCGAGGCGACCGTCGTTCTCCGGCACGACGGGTCCGCCACGTTCGCGGCCAACATCGAGATCCTGGTCGGCGACGGTGCCTCCCTGACCCTGGTCAGCATCCAGGACTGGGACGACGACGCGGTCCACGTCGCCCACCACCTGGCCCGGGTGGGCCGGGATGCCAGGTTCAAGTCGGTCGTGGTGACCTTCGGCGGCGACCTGGTCCGGATCGCGCCGACGGTGCAGTTCGCCGGAGCCGGCGGGGAGGCAGAGCTTCTCGGCCTGTACTTCGCCGACGCCGGCCAGCATCTCGAGCACCGGCTGCTGGTCGATCACGCCATGCCGAACTGTCGCAGTCGGGTCACCTACAAGGGCGCCCTGCAGGGTGCCGAGGCCCACACCGTCTGGGTCGGGGACGTCGTGATCCGCGCGGACGCCGTCGGCACCGACACCTACGAGCTCAACCGCAACCTGTTGCTCACCGACGGCGCCCGGGCCGACTCGATCCCCAACCTCGAGATCGAGACCGGCGAGGTGGTCGGCGCCGGGCATGCCAGCGCAACCGGCCGCTTCGACGACGAGCAGCTGTTCTACCTGCAGGCGCGCGGCATCCCGGCCGACGCCGCCCGCCGGCTGGTGGTCCGCGGCCTCTTCGCCGACCTCATCGCCTCGATCGGCATCCCGGAGATTGCCGAGCGCCTCACTGCTGCGGTCGACGCCGAGCTCGAGCGGGTGGGCACATGACCTTCGACCGGGCCTGTGCGCTCTCCGACGTACCGGAGGAGGGTGCCGTCCGCGTGATGATGGCCGGCCGACCGGTGTGCGTCGCTCGCAGCGGCGGCGAGGTCTACGCCCTCCACGACGTCTGCTCGCATGCGGAGGTCGCGCTCAGCGAGGGCGAGGTCGAGGACGGCACCGTGGAGTGCTGGCTGCACGGCTCCCGCTTCGACCTGCGCACCGGTGAGCCCACCGGTCCACCGGCGACCGTCGCGGTCGCCGTCTACCCAGTCAAGATCGACGGGGACGACGTCTACGTCTCCGTCACGAAGGAGCTGTGAGCACCGCATGAGCACACTCGAGATCCGCGACCTGCACGCCTGCGTCCAGGTCGAGGGCGGCAGCAAGGAGATCCTGCGCGGCGTCGACCTGACCGTGCGCTCGGGCGAGACGCATGCGCTCATGGGCCCCAACGGGTCCGGCAAGTCGACGCTGGCCTACTCCATCGCCGGACACCCGAAGTACCAGATCACCGCCGGCACCGTCACCCTCGACGGTGAGGACCTGCTCGCGATGAAGGTCGACGAGCGGGCCCGCGCGGGGCTCTTCCTCGCGATGCAGTACCCGGTCGAGGTCCCCGGCGTCACCGTGTCGAACTTCCTGCGGACCGCCAAGACCGCCATCGACGGCGAGGCCCCGAAGTTGCGCACCTGGGTCAAGGAGATCAAGGTGGCGATGGAGAGCCTGCGGATGGACCCCGCCGTGGCCGAGCGCAACGTCAACG
Source organism: Lapillicoccus sp. (assembly GCA_051000455.1). Taxonomy (GTDB): domain Bacteria; phylum Actinomycetota; class Actinomycetes; order Actinomycetales; family Dermatophilaceae; genus JBPCOG01. Next base: position 1,725 of record JBPCOG010000229.1, read on the forward strand.
AAGGGTTCTCCGGGGGAGAGAAGAAGCGCCACGAGATCCTGCAGATGCAGCTGCTCCGGCCCCGGATGGCCATCCTCGACGAGACCGACTCCGGGCTCGACGTCGACGCGCTGAAGATCGTCAGCGAGGGCGTCAACCGGGTCAGGGAGAGCGGCGACGTCGGCATCCTGCTCATCACGCACTACACGCGCATCCTGCGCTACATCAGGCCCGACTTCGTCCACGTCTTCATCGACGGCAAGATCGTCGAGGAGGGCGGCTCCGAGCTCGCCGAGCGGCTCGAGGACGAGGGCTACGACCGCTACGTGGGGGCGACGGCCTGAGCCGGCCGAGGTACGACATGTCATCGCCGGCGCCGTTCACCGAGGAGGAGCTGACCCGGATCCGGGCCGACTTCCCGATCCTCGGTCGTACCGTGCGCGACGGGAAGCCCCTGGTCTACCTCGACTCCGGGGCCACGTCGCACAAGCCGCGGCAGGTGCTCGATGCCGAGCGCGGCTTCTACGAGAGGCACAACTCGGCCGTCCACCGGGGCGCGCACCAGCTCTCCGAGGAGGGCACCGACGCCTACGAGTCCGCCCGCGCGAGGATCGCCGCCTTCATCGGGGCTCGGCCGGGGGAGGTCGTCTTCACCAAGAACGCCACCGAGGCCATCAACCTCGTGGCCTACGCCTTCTCGAACGCGACGGCCGGTGGCGGCGGGGGGGTCGCCGGGGGCCCGTTCCGGCTCGGCCCCGGTGACGAGGTCCTCGTCACGGAGATGGAGCACCACGCCAACCTGGTGCCGTGGCAGGAGCTTGCCCGGCGGACCGGGGCGACGCTGCGCTGGGTCCCCCTCACCGTCGGGGGCAGGCTCGAGCTCGATCGCCTCGACGAGCTGTTGACCGAGCGCACCCGGGTGTTCGCCTTCACCCATGTCTCCAACGTCCTCGGAACGGTCAACCCGGTGCGGGAGCTGGCCGCCCGGGCGCACCACCACGGGGCGCTGGTGGTCCTCGACGCCTGCCAGTCGGTTCCGCACCTGCCCGTCGACGTGTCCCGGCTCGGCGTGGACTTCCTCGCCTTCAGCGGTCACAAGCTCTTCGGTCCGCTCGGCATCGGCGTCCTCTGGGCGCGCCCGGAGCTGCTCGAGCAGATGCCGGTCTTCCTCACCGGGGGGTCGATGATCGAGACGGTGACCATGGAGGCCTCGACGTACGCGCCGCCGCCGCAGAAGTTCGAGGCGGGGGTGCCGATGGCCGCCCAGGCCGTCGGGCTCGCGGCCGCCGTCGACTACATCGGCCAGATCGGCGGAGTGGAGCGCGTCCAGGCCCACGAGCACCAGCTGTGCGAGTACCTCGTCAAGGGGCTCGCCCAGCGGCCGTGGACGCGCATCATCGGGCCCGGGGACATGGCCGACCGCGGGGCGAGCGTCGCCTTCGTCGTCGACGGAGTCCACCCCCACGACGTCGGCCAGGTGCTCGACCACGCCGGCATCGCGGTCCGGGTCGGGCACCACTGCGCCTGGCCGCTGCACCGGGCCATGCAGGTACCGGCGACCACCCGGGCGACGTTCGCGGCCTACAACACCCTCGGCGAGGTCGACGCGCTGCTCGCGGCGCTGGACAGCGTGCCCGCGGTCTTCGGGACCGCTACCGGGGCGCGGGCCTGATGGACCTCTACGGCGAGCTCATCCTCGAGCACTCCCGCGCTCCGCACCGCGCCGGGCTGCGCGAGCCCTTCGACGCCGAGGTCCACCACGTCAACCCGACCTGCGGCGACGAGGTGACCCTGCGCGTCGAGGTCGACCGCGACGGCGCCCTGGGACCAGTGGTGAGGGACGTCTCCTACGACGCGCTCGGCTGCGCCATCTCGATCGCCTCCTCCTCCGTCCTCGCCGAGGAGGTCACCGGCCGGCCGGTCCGCGACGCGCTCGAGACCTACGAGGCGATGCGGGCGATGCTGACGTCGAGGGGGACGGACCCGGGCCGCGAGGACCTGGTCGGTGACGGGGTCGCCTTCGCCGGCGTCTCGAGGTACCCGGCGCGGGTCAAGTGCGCGCTCCTCGGCTGGTCCGCTTTCACCGACGCCCTTGCCCGGGCGGGCATCGACATTTCCGTTGCAGCACAACAGAGCACACGAGAGAAGAGTTGAAGAGATGACCGAGACAACGACCACGTCGAACCCCAACGTCGCCGACATCGAGGAGGCGCTGCGCGACGTCGTCGACCCCGAGCTCGGGATCAACGTCGTCGACCTCGGCCTCATCTACGGGATCACCGTCGACTCGCAGTCGCACGCCGTCATCGACATGACGCTCACGTCCGCAGCGTGCCCCCTGACGGACGTCATCGAGGACCAGACCCAGCAGGCGCTCGAGGGCCTCGTCGCCTCGCACCGCATCAACTGGGTGTGGATGCCGCCGTGGGGGCCGGACAAGATCACCGATGACGGTCGCGAGCAGCTGCGGGCACTCGGCTTCAACTTGTGACGGGCGGGCCAGGGCGGCTCGTCAGCGTCGACCCGGACCGCCTCGGGCAGTGGCTCGCCGGGTTCGCCGAGCGGCACGGCGGTGCCTCCCTGACCGACGAACCCGGCCCCACCGGTGCCGGCACGGTCGCCGTGGGCGGGGACGGCGCGGTGGCCCGGTGCCGGCCCTTCGAGCTCGACCCCCTCGGGATCGTCCTCCTGCGCAGGGGCGGGTATGCCGTGGGGCTGGCGGCCGCCGGGCGCCTCACCGCCCACAAGACCGGCACCCGCTACGTGCAGTCGAGGACCGCTGCCGGGGGATGGTCCCAGCACCGTTTCGCCCGTCGCCGCAGCAACCAGGCCGACGCCCTCGTCGGGGTGGTCGCCGGGCACGCGGCGAGGCTGCTCGTGGCCGGGCGGCGCAGCATACCAGCGGGTCTGGTGGTCGGGGGGGACCGGACGCTGGCCGCGTCGGTGCTGGCCGAGCCGCTGCTGCGCCCGTTGTCCGGCCTGCCGCGGCGCGAGCTCTACGACCTGCCCGACCCGCGGCTCGCCGTACTGCGTGAGGCGCTGCGCCGGGGCCGGTCGGTGTGGGTCACGCTGACCGAGCCGGGCTGAGCACGCGGGTTGGCGTCACTCGACGCTCTGGACGCCGAACGTGTTGCACTGGTTGAGGTCCCCGGTCCGGTAGCCGGCCTGGAACCACTTCTGCCGGGCAGCACTGGACCCGTGCGTCCAGGACTCGGGGGTGACCCGCCCCTGCGCCGACTTCTGGATCCGGTCGTCCCCCACGGCGGCGGCCGCGGACAGCGCTGACTGGATGTCCCGCTGGGTCACCGGCTGGAGGAACGGCGTGCCGTTGGCGTCCCTGGTGCCGGTGGCGTGTTTGACCCATGTGCCGGCGAGGCAGTCCGCCATCAGCTCCAGCCTGACCGAGCCGCTCTCGGGGCCCCTGGGGTCCTGCTGGGCCCGGCCGAGGACACCGAGGAGGTCCTGCACGTGGTGGCCGTACTCGTGGGCGATGACGTACTCCTTGGCCAGCTGTCCGCCGTCGGCCCCGAACCGCTGCTGCAGCTCCTGGAAGAAGCTCGCGTCGATGTAGACGAGCTTGTCGAGCGGGCAGTAGAACGGACCGACCTGGTTCGACGCGGTGCCGCAGGCCGACTCGGTGGACCCGGAGTAGAGCACCGTCCTGGCCGGGGTGTACTGGCGGCCGAACTGCGGCAGCGCCTGCGCCCAGTACGCCTGCACGCTGTTGACGGTGGCGACGACGAGGCACTGGTCGTTCCTGTTCGCGTCCGCTCCAGTGCGGCACTGCTGGAAGCCGGCCGGCGACTGCGCCCCACCGGCACCCACCTGGGAGGGGTCGAGGGGGCTGCTGCGGCCGCGGTCCTGCTGTGGCGGCGCCGGGCTTTCCCCCCCGCCGCTGCCGCCGCCGATGACCCCCCCACCGAAGACGAGCACGAGGACCAGCAGGATCAGGCCGCCGACGCCGCCGCCGACCTGGACGCCGCCGGGGAACCTCCCGCCACCCCCCGGGCCGC
>JBPCOG010000285.1:0-1891 GCA_051000455.1 Lapillicoccus sp.
CCTGTCAACGATGGCGGCTGCCGCCTCGGGTGCGCCACTCGACGAGCTGGCGGAGCAGTGGGCGGCCGAGGAGGTTCGGCGCGTCCAGGCCGCCGAACGGGTCAAGGCCTGGGCCGAGTTCCAGCAGCTCGCGGCGCTGCGACGACTTCGCGAGGCGGCCGGGCAGTCGATCCGGGACCTGCTCGACCGCACCGACAGCGAGATCTCCGTGGAGGCCGAGGCCGGTCGGGTCGACGCGGCAACCGTTGAGGAGGTCGTGGCGGCGACCGGGCTGCCGCACGGGGCCGTGGCCTCGCGAGTGGCCATCGCCCAGAACCCCGACGGCCGTTCCAACGTGCTCCTGGCCCGGCTGGCCAGGGGCGAGGTGGACTTCTTCCGGGTGCAGCGCATCTGCGCACTGACCCAGCACCACGACCCGGCCACTGCCAACGCCGTTGCGGAGCGGGTGCTCCGTCCGATGCGCGACGGCAACCCCGTGACGCACCGGGTCTTCACGGACCGGCTGCGCCGCGAGCTCGTGCTCGCCGACCCCGACTGGCTGGAACGCCAGCGCCAGGAAGCGGTCGCGGCACGCCGGGTCGACGCGCTGCTGCTCCCGGAGGGTGCCGGGGTGCTGACGGTCACCGGCGAGGGCGAGCGCGTCGTCGCCGCCATGGAGCGCGTCGACGCACTGGCCCGCCAGCTTCGTGGCAAGGGTGACGACCGCACGCTGGACGCCCTGCGAGCGGACATCGCCCTCGACCTGCTGTGCGTCGGCTGGCCGCAGGACGCCGCCTACCGCGACGTGCGGCCCGCTCCCCCCGCGAGCGTGCACGTCGTCGTCTCGTTGACCACCCTCCTCGGTCTGGACGACTCGGCAGCCGTGGTCCCCGGTCACGGCTACCTCAGCGCTGCGCACGCGCGGGAGGTGGCCACGGCCGCCGGGTCCGTGTGGCGGCGGCTGGTCACCGACCCGCTCACCGGGTCCGCGCTCGAGCTGTCCACGCATCGCTACCGGCCGACGAGACAGATGTCGGAGCTGCTCCGCGCCATCGACGGCACCTGTCGTGGACCGGGATGCACCCTGCCGGCGGCTGACTGCGACCTGGACCACCAGATCGCCTGGCCACGCGGGCAGACCACGGTCAGGAACATCAACCACAAGCAGCGACGGCACCACAACCTCAAGACGTGGCGCATCTGGACCTGCACGGGGGACGACGACGGGACGGTCTCCTGGCGCACCCTTGCCGGTCGTCGATACACCAGCTATCCCTTCGACTACCACGACGTGACCAACCGGCCCTTCATGCCGGAGCAGCTCAGCGCCGCGGACGAGGCGGACGAGCCACCCTTCTAGTGGCGCTGGCGTCGCGTGCATCCGGACCAGGCGGGCAGGCTGGCCGACCCGCCGACTGCCGATTGCCGCACCATGCCCGGGCAGCCCATTGCCCCCGAACCCGACTGCCGCACCATGCCGGGCAGCCCATGTCCCCGAACCGCAACGCGTAGGAGGGGCACCGGCCACGTTCACCGCCGGGTGATCCCGTCTGGTTCTGGCGCGTGACCGGGCTTCGCGGCTGAACCGGCCCGTGCTGGAGAGTGACCGCGCCGATCCTGCTAACGACGGCGCTGGCAGCGCCCGCACCAGAAGAGGTTCCGGCCGGCCACGACCTTCGTCCGGATCCGCGAGCCACACACCCGACACGGCTCACCCTGGCGCTTGTAGACGTAGTGCCGGCTCTCCATCGACTCCAGCGGTTCACCGCTCGCGCGCTGGGCGCTCGCGACCTCCACCTGGTCGGTCATCGTGAGGATCTGCCCGTGGGACACCCCGAGCGCCATGAGCGTGACGACGTCCTCCCAGATCGCCTGCCAGGTCCGCTGCCGGAGCTGGTTCCCCGGGCGGAAC
>JBPCOG010000284.1:0-5882 GCA_051000455.1 Lapillicoccus sp.
CCGCGTCCCGGCGCACCAGCAGGTCCGCCACCGCCTCCACCGCGGGGGTACGCAGCCGCACGTGCCGGGAGCGGGAGCGCAGGGTGATGATGACGTCCTCGAGCGAGGGCGCGCAGAGCATCCACACGGTCCGCGGCGTGGGCTCCTCGAGTGCCTTCAGCAGGGCGTCCGCTGCCCGCTCGGTGAGCCGGTCCGCGTCCTCGACGACGACGACCCGCCACGCCCCGACGGAGGGGCGCAGACCAGCCTCCAGGACGAGCGCGCGGGTGTCCTCCACCTTGATCGACAGACCCTCGGTCGCGACGACCGTGACGTCGGCGTGCGAGCCGTCGATCGCGGTGCGGCACTCCCGGCAGTGCCCGCAGCCGCCCTTTGGACACTCGAGGGCCGCCGCGAAGGCCCGTGCGGCGGTGGACCGGCCGGATCCGGGTGGCCCCGTGAACAGCCACGCGTGGGTCATTGCCGCGGGGTCCGCAACGGCCCTGCTGAGGACCGCGACCGCCTCGGGCTGGCCGATGACGTCCTCCCAGACCATCACCCGGTGAGCACCCCCTGCGCCTCGAGCCGGGCCCGGACGGCGTCGTGGATGCGCCCGGGCGCCAGTGCTGCGTCGATGACGAGGTAGCGCTCCGGGGCGGCGCCCGCGAGGGCGAGGAAGTGGGTGCGCACCGCCACGTGGAAGCCGTCATCCTCCGACTCGAGCCGGTCGTGCACGCTCCCCCGGCGAGCGCGGCCGACGCCCACGGCGATGTCGAGCAGGACGGTGAGGTCGGGGAACAGGCCGCCCACCGCCCAGCTCTGCAGGTCGGCCACCTCCGCGGCGCCCAGGGACCGCCCGGCGCCCTGGTAGGCGACGGACGAGTCGGTGTAGCGGTCGGTGATGACGACCTGGCCGGCCGCGAGCGCCGGCGCCACCACCAGCTCGACGTGCTGGGCCTTGTCGGCCGCGAAGAGCAGCGCCTCGGCCCGCGGCGCGACGTGGGCGCCGTGCAGGAGCAGCTCGCGGATCCGCGCGCCGAGCTCGGTGCCACCCGGCTGCCGGGTGACGACGACCTGGCGTCCGGCACGCTCGAACGCCGCTGCCAGCAGGGCCACCTGGGTCGACTTGCCGGCGCCGTCGCCGCCCTCGAAGGCGATGAACGGCCCTGCCCCGCTCGTCGACTCGTCCACACGGGGGAGCCTAGGCCAGCCGGGCGTCAGGCGGGCACGGCGCTGGGCCAGCCCTAGGCCATTACCGCGGGTATGCCGGGAGCGCACGTCCGGTGTCCGGTGGGCACATAGGGCGGTGGGGACCTGTGGCCCCGACGTACATGTTTCCGGGAGCCGGGGGTGCCTAGCCTTCGGGCAACCCGTCAGACCAAAGGAGGTTCGCGTGTCCGATGCCTCCACCCTGCTCGAGACACGGGCGCTGACCAAGGAGTTCCGCGGGTTCCGCGCCGTCTCGGAGGTCGACCTGCGGGTCGAGCGGGGGACCGTGCACGCCCTCGTCGGCCCCAACGGCGCCGGCAAGACGACGCTGTTCAACCTCCTGACCGGGTTCCTGACCCCGTCTTCGGGCCAGATCATCTTCGACGGCCGGGACATCACCGGCCGGGCGCCGGAGCAGATCGCCCACCTCGGGATCGCCCGTTCCTTCCAGATCACCAGCCTGTTCGACCAGCTCACGCTGCGCGAGCACCTCGAGCTCGCCCTCGCCAGCCCCACCGGCCTCGGTCTGCAGTTCTGGCGCTCCGTCACGCGCCTCGGCCGCTTCGCGGGCCGGTCGATGGAGCTGCTGTCCGCCGTCGGGCTGGCCGACCGTGCCGCGGTGCCGGCCGGGTCGCTGGCCTACGGGCAGAAGCGCGCCCTCGAGCTCGCCCTCGCCCTCGCCCTCGACCCCAAGCTGCTCCTCCTCGACGAGCCGACAGCCGGCATGGGGCTCGAGGACGTCGAGCGCACCATCGCCCTCGTCAAGCAGGTGGCTGCGGGACGCACCGTCGTCCTCGTCGACCACAACATGCACGTCGTGGGCTCGCTGGCCGACACCGTCACGGTCCTGCAGGCGGGCCAGGTGCTGGCAGAGGGGCCCTACGAGCAGGTCCGCGGCGACGAGCGGGTCATCACGGCATACCTGGGCCAGGCCCATGCCTGAGCCGATGCTGGCGATCGAGTCCCTCAGCGCGTCGTACGGCGAGGCACGCGTGCTCACCGAGGTCAGCCTGAGCGTGGCCGCGGGCGAGGTGGTCACCCTCGTCGGCCGCAACGGCGCCGGCAAGACCACCCTGCTGCGCTCGGTGATGGGCCTGCACCGGCAGGTCGAGGGCTCGATCTCGTTCGACGGCACCGACATCACCGGAGCCTCCCCCGACCGCCGGGCCAGGCTCGGCATCGGCTGGGTGCCGGACGACCGCGGCGTGTACGCGAGCCTGTCCGTCGGCGAGAACCTCGCCCTGCCGCCGGTGGTGCACGAGGACGCGTGGTCGCTGGAGCGGATCTACGAGTTCTTCCCGGTGCTGCACGAGCGGCGCGGCTTCCCCGGCACCAGGCTGTCCGGCGGCGAGCAGCAGATGCTCGCCATGGCCAGGGTCCTGCGGATGGGGTCCCGGCTGCTGCTGCTCGACGAGCCGAGCGAGGGCCTGGCCCCCGTCATCGTCGCGCGCATCGGGGAGATCATCCGCGAGATCAAGGCCAACGGGGTCGCCGTGCTGCTCGTCGAGCAGAACGTCAAGTTCGCGGCCACCGTGGCCGACCGCCATCACCTGCTCGCGCAGGGAAGGGTCGTCGAGCAGCTCAGCAACGACGACTTCCAGGCTCGCGAGAGCGAGCTGCTCACCTACCTCGGGATTTAGCCAGTCCCACCCACGCCCTCGACCGAAGGCACGAGAAACCCCTGGAGGGGAAATGCGAAGCAGGACATCAGCGGCAGCCATCGCGGTCGCGGCGAGCAGCAGACTGGCCCTGGCGGCCTGCGGCGGGGGCAGCGGCGGGGGCGGCGGCCCACAAGCCCCGGCCGCCTCCCACCTCACCGACGACAAAGTGGTCCTCCGCCTGCTCCACGACCAAGCGGGAGCGTACAAGGACCTCTCCGGTCCCAACAGCGCGGTCGCGATCCAGATGGCCATCGACGACTACAAGGCGAAGTACGGTGACAAGGCGGTCGCCAAGACCGTCGAGATCGTCCAGGCCGACCACCAGAACAAGCCCGACGTGGCCAACACCAAGGCCCAGGAGATGTACGACCGGCAGAAGGCCGACATCATCCTCGACGTGCCGAACTCGGCGGCCGCCCTGGCCGTCGCCACGCAGGCGGCGGCGAAGAAGAAGCTCTACATCAACGTGGGGGCGGGCACGACGGCGCTCACCGGCGACAAGTGCAACAAGTACACCTTCCACTGGGCCTACGACACGGCCATGCTGGCCAAGGGGACCGCCGGCACCATCACCAAGGGCGGCGGCAAGAGCTGGAACATCGTCTACCCCGACTACGCCTTCGGCCAGGACATGAACAAGTCGTTCTCGGCCGAGGTCAAGGGCAACGGCGGCAACGTGGGCCAGAGCATCGCCTCGCCGTTCCCGAGCGACAACTTCGCCACCTTCATCACCAAGGCGGGCGAGGGCAGCCCGCAGGTCATCGGCACGATGCACGCCGGGGGCGACCTGATCAACTTCGTCAAGCAGTTCAACCAGTCACCGCTCAAGGGCAAGGTGCCGCTCGCGGTCGGCCTGATGTTCATCACCGACATCCACTCGCTCGGGGTCGACCAGTTCACCGACACCCAGTTCACCGACGCGTGGTACTGGAACTTCGACGAGCAGAACAAGAAGTGGGCCGACCGGTTCCAGGAGAAGACGAAGACGCGCCCGTCCTTCGCCCACGCCGCCAACTACTCGGCCGCGCTGCAGTACCTCGAGTCCATCCAGTCCACCGGCACCGACGACGCGGACGCCATCGTCAAGGCGCTCGAGGGCAAGAATATCAACGACGTGTTCCTCCGCAACGGCGAGGTCCGCGCGGCCGACCACCTCGTGGTGCACGACGCCTACCTGGCCAAGGTCAAGTCCAAGGACCAGGTCAAGGAGGCGTGGGACTACGAGCAGATCGTCTCCACCATCCCCGCCGCCGAGGCCTTCCCCGCCCCGTCGAGCGCCTGCAGGATGGGCGGATGACAAGCCGCCCACCCGGCATACCGAGTCCCCGAGCCGGTGTGCCGGGTGGGTAACCACCCGCGCAGGGAGGGGTGAGATGAGCGCCTTCGTCCAGTACACGCTGCAGGGCCTCGCCGCGGGCGGCTTCTACGCCCTCGCGGCCCTCGGCCTGGCCGTGATCTTCGGCGTGCTCGGCGTCGTCAACTTCTCGCACGGGGCCTGCTACATGCTCGGCGCGGTCGCCTCCGCGGTGCTGCTCGACGTCCTCGGTGTGCGGTTCTGGGTGGCCCTGCTCGTCGTGCCGTTGCTGCTGTTCGTGTTCGGGGTGCTGATGGAGCGCCTCCTCGTGCGCTGGCTGCTGCGCCTGGACCCGCTCTACAACTTCCTGCTGACCTTCGGTCTCACCCTCGTGCTCGTCGACCTCGTCAAGCGCAGGTACGGCGTCTCGGGCCTGCCGTACGAGCAGCCGGCGGGGTTGAGCGGCCAGCTCACGGTCGGCGCGCTGAACCTCTCGGCCTACCAGGTCTTCGCCTGTGTCTTCTCGCTGCTCGTCTGCCTCGCCGTGTGGGCGCTGCTCACGCGGACCCGGATCGGCATGATCGTCCGCGCGGCCACCGAGGACGCCGACCGCACCCGCGCCCTCGGCATCAACGTCAACCTCTGGGTGACACCGGTGTTCGGCTTCGGCATCGCGCTCGCGGGGCTCGCCGGCGTGCTCGCCGCGCCGTTCCGGGCGATCACGGCGGACATGGGCGGCAACTTCATCATCATCCTCTTCGCCGTGGTCGTCATCGGCGGGCTCGGCTCGATCCTCGGTGCCGTCGTCGCCGGGTTCCTCGTCGGACTCGTCGAGGCGTACGGCCAGGCCTACGCGCCGGCCTTCGCCCAGGTCGTCATCTTCGTGCTCATGGCGGGGGTCGTCCTCGTGCGCCCCTCCGGGCTCTTCGGCCGTGAGGAGGTCGCGTGAGCAGCCAGACGACCGCCCGGGTCGAGCTCGAGCTCCCACCGCCACCGGTCGCTTCCCGGGGCGCGGCGCTGCGCTGGCTGCTGCTCGCCGCCGGCCTCGTCGTCACCCTGGCACTGCCGTGGTTCGTCTACCCGCCCGTCGCCATGGACATCGCCGCCTGGGCGCTGTTCGCGATCTCCGTCGACCTGCTCCTCGGCTACACCGGGCTGCTGTCCTTCGGGCACGCCGCCTTCTGGGGCTCCTCGGCGTACGTCACCGGGCTGATCGCCATCCGCACCGGTATGCCGTTCCCCCTCGCCATCCTCGGTGGGATGGTCTTCGCAATGGTCATCGCGGTGCCGATCGGCTACCTGTCGGTGCGGCGGACGGGGATCTACTTCGCCATGGTCACCCTGGCGTTCGCCCAGATGATCTACTTCATCGCCAACCAGTGGCGCCCGGTCACCGGCGGTGAGAACGGGCTGCAGGGCATCCCCAAGTCGTTCTTCGGGGTCAAGGCCGTCGAGGGGGACTCGTTCTTCTTCTACTACGCCGGGATCGTGCTCATCCTGCTCGGCATCCTCGCGGCGTGGCGGGTGGTGCACTCGCCGTTCGGGCGGGTCCTCACGGCGATCCGGGACAACCCGGCCCGGGCCCGCGCGCTCGGCTACGACGTCGAGCGGTACAAGATCATCGCCTTCGTCATCTCCGCCGGGCTCGCCGGCCTCGCGGGTGGGGTCTTCTCGATCAGCCACGGGTTCGCGTCACTGCAGGAGCTGCACTGGACCACGTCCGGCAAGGTCGTGCTCGT
>JBPCOG010000276.1:0-1821 GCA_051000455.1 Lapillicoccus sp.
GGTGGGCGCCGTGCCGGCCGACGACGCGGCCGGGCGTGCCGATGCCGGCGCAGGTCACGACGATCCGCAGCTCGCCGAGGGCGGTCGCGGCGTCGACGGCGGCCTGGACCTGCACCTCGTCGCGCACGTCGGTGGGGAGGAAGGTGACGGCGTCGCCCAGCTCGGCAGCGAGCGCTGCCCCGGGCGAGCCCTCGAGGTCGAGGACGACGACCTTCGCCCCGTCGGTGACGAGTCGTCGGGTCGTCGCCTCACCCAGCCCGGAGGCTCCCCCGGTGACTACAGCAATGGTGGAGTCGTTGATGAGCACGGCGTTCGGCCTTCCGGGAAGGGGAGCGGGAGCAGTGACAGGGCGGTCTGGGTGGGCTGGGCTGGGCGGGCGGGTCGGGTCGGGTCGGCTCAGCCGAGCAGCTGGCGCGAGATGACCAGCCGCTGGATCTGGTTGGTGCCCTCGAAGATCTGGGTCACCTTCGCCTCGCGCATGTAGCGCTCGAGCGGGAAGTCCTGCGTGTAGCCGTAGCCGCCGAGCACCTGCACGGCGTCGGTCGTCACCCGCATCGCCGCGTCGGTGCAGACGAGCTTGGCCACCGCGGCCTGCTTGCAGAACGGCCGGCCCGCGTCCCGCAGGCGCGCCGCGTGCAGGTAGGTCGCCCGGCCGCTCGTCACCGCGGCCTCCATGTCCGCGAGCATGAAGGCCAGACCCTCGAACTCGGCGATGGGCCGGCCGAACTGCCGGCGCTCCTTGGCGTATGCCGTGGCCGCGTCGAGGGCCGCCTGCGCGAGTCCCGTTGCTGCGGCGGCGATCCCGAGCCTGCCCGAGTCCAGGCCCGAGAGGGCGATGGCCATGCCCTGGCCCTCCCGCCCGATGAGGCGGTCGGCGTCGACCTCGGCGCCGTCGAAGTGCACCTGCCGGACGGTGTCGCAGTGCAGGCCCATCTTCCGCTCCGGCTCGGCGAAGCTCAGACCCTCGACCCCGCCGGGCACGACGAGGCACGACAGTCCCCTGCCCCCGTCGTCGGAGGTGCGGACGAAGGTCGTGTAGAAGTCGGCGTACCCGGCGTGCGAGATCCAGGCCTTTGTCCCGTTGAGCCGGTATGCCGTCCCCTCGCGGTTGGGGGTCGCGCGACAGGACGAGGCGGCGATGTCGGAGCCGGCGTTCGGCTCGGACAGGCAGTAGGCACCGAGCAGGCTCCCGCCGAGCATGTCGGGCAGCAGCCGCTGCTTCTGCTCCTCCGAACCGAAGGCGACCAGGGGGTAGCAGGTCAGGGCGTGGACGCTGACCCCGACGGCGATGCTCATCCACACGGCCGCGATCTCCTCGACCACCTGCAGGTAGACCTCGTAGGACTGGCCGCCACCACCGAGTGCCTCGGGGTAGGGGAGCGAGAGCAGGCCCGCCTTGCCCAGCAGGTGGTAGGTCTCGCGGGGGAACTCACCCGCCGCCTCCGCTGCGTCGACCCGATGGGCGAGCTCGCCGGCACAGATGTCCCGCGTCAGGTCGATGAGGTCCTGGGCCTCCTCGGACGGCATGAGGCGGGGCACGGGCATGTCCCGCACTGTAGCCCGTGTCGTCCACATGCTGGACTCACGGTCGGGGGGCCGAGTGACCGGCGGGGCGCCCGTCGCCGCCTGCCTGCGACGGGCACGGTGGGCCGGTCAGCGCGGGTAGGCGCGGACCTCGGTCGCCTTGACACTGGCCCGGTCAGCGCGGGTAGGCGCGGACCTCGGTCGCCTTGACACTGGCCCGGTCAGCGCGGGTAGGCGCGGGCCTCGGTCGCCTTGGCACTGGCCCAGGTCTCGTCCCCGACACCGAGTCCGAGCTCG
>JBPCOG010000317.1:0-3410 GCA_051000455.1 Lapillicoccus sp.
CTGCCTCGCGCAGCCGCTTCCGGGGCCACCCCGCAGCAGTGAGCACGAGGCCACCGAAGGCCACCACTGCGCAGATCGTCACGGCGGACTCAGGGGGGACGTGCTGCGAGAGCCACCCCGCGACCAGGTACGCGACGCCGGCCGCACTGACCGATGCCGCGCCGGCAAGCCCGAAGACCGTTCCGCGCCGCTCGGCCGGGATGAGCAGCGAGAACGTCGACTGCAGCGGGAGCATGAACGCCTGCAGCACCCCGGAGGCGAACCACAGCAGCGCCGTGACGACGAGCGGGGGACGCATGACGGTCCCGAGCAGCGGCAGCGGCATCAGCAGCGCCATGAGGATGATCCGCGCGTTGGCCACCCCCGGCTGCCACCGGCCGACGAGGACCAGGCCGAGGACCGCGCCGAGGATGGGGGACGCCATCAGCAGGCCGCCCTCCCCCGCGTTCCCGGCATACGGGATGGCCAAGGCCTCCGGGGCCGAGATCGCGAGCGTGGCGACGAGGCTCAGGGCGAGCAGCCTGGCCAGAACCGGGTGCCGGACGATGTAGCGTGCGCCGGTCGAGATGTCGGAGAAGAAGCCGACGAGACCCTTCGCCGGCACCCCCACCACCGGACGCAGGCGCACCGCCACCCGCAGCACCGCCGCGGACAGCAGGAAGGTGAACAGGTCGACGACGAGGCTCCGGATCGGACCGAGCGCGGCGACGAGGACCCCGCCCAGGGCGAAGCCGACCGCCTGGTTGAACTGGTCCGCGAGCGTGTTGAGCCCGAAGGCCTTGGTGTACCGGCGGCGGTCCTGGAAGAGGTCGGTCATCAGCACCAGCGTCGAGGAGGTGGCCGGGCCCCCCAGCGCCTCGAGGACGAACATCGTCAGCAGGAGGTAGCCCAGCTGGACCTGTGCCGCCACCGCGGCGATGAGCGCGAGCACCAGCAGGGCCCGCAGCAGGTGCGAGGCGATGAGCACGTGCTTGTAGGGGAACCGGTCCGCGAGCGGCCCGAGCAGGCTGCGTCCGAAGATGGTGGGCAGCAGGCTGACGGCGAGCGTGCCCGCAGTCGCCAGCGGGGAGCGGGTCCGCTCGTAGACGACGGCCGCCACGGTCAGCCGCGCGATGTAGTCCCCCCAGACGGACAGGGCCGACATGAGGAAGATCGGCGCGTAGCCGGGTGACCGGAACACGTCGAGGTAGGACGGCATGTCCCGCTCGGACTTCGGCCGTCCGGTCACCCGTCGACGTTACCGCTCGAGGACGAGTCGTAGAAGTGGTGGACCGTCGCTGCTCGGGCCCTCCGGGCGACGCGCCGGTGCTGTTCCGCCAGCGTCGGGCCCTGGCCGGGCCGGCGGCCGGTGATCCGTCCGATCCCTTCGGCATCGCGAAGGTCGCTCGGCACCGCGTCGGCGGGACGCCCGCGCCACAGCACCGAGGCGTTGCGAAGGGCCGCGGACATGGTCCATGCCGCCCGCAGGGCGTGGCAGTCGTCCGGCGGCAGGAGCCCCGCCGCACAGGCCGCGTCCAGGGCCGCCATCGTGCCCGTCACGCGCAGGGCGGGCACCGCGTGCGCCCTCCTCAGCTGGAGGAGCTGGACGGTCCACTCCACATCGGTCAGGCCCCCGCGGCCCAGCTTGAGGTGGGTCGTGGGGTCCGCGCCACGCGGCAGCCGCTCGGCCTCGACCCGCGCCTTCATCGTGCGGACATCGCGGACCTGCACGGGGCTGAGCCCCCCCTTGGGCCAGCGAAGCGGGCTCACGAGTCGAAGGAAGTCCTCGGCGAGGCCCGCGTGGCCGGCGACGGGCCTGACCCGCAGCAGGGCCTGGAACTCCCAGGTGAGGGCCCACCGCTGGTAGTAGGCCGCGTACGACTGCAGGCTGCGGACCAGTGGTCCGCTCTTGCCCTCGGGTCGCAGGTCGCCGTCGACACCGAGCGGCGGGTCGAGCCCGGTGCCGCCGAGCAGCCGTCTGACCTCCTGGACGACGAGCACGGCCCGCCGCTGGGCGCCCTCTTCGTCCGCCCCCGTCGGACGGTGGACGAACATGACATCCGCGTCCGAGGCATAGCCCATCTCCTGGCCGCCGAGGCTGCCCATGCCGACGACGAGCATGTCGGTGCCGAGCGCCGTCCCCTCCCTCGTCTCCACCTCCCGGGTCGCCACCTCGAGTGAGACCTCGAGCGTTGCCTCCGTCAGGTCGGAGATGGCGCATCCCACCTCGGCAAGGCTCAGCCCGCCGGTGAGGTCGGCGAAGGCGACGCGCAGCAGCTCGTGGCGACGAAGCGTCCGGACCGCCGAGATCGCCTGGTCCGCGTCCGTCCGGCGCGCGGCGGCGCTGCGCATCGTGGCGACCAGCGCCTCCCTGGTGCGCGGGACGAGGCCGTCCGCCTCCCCGAGGATGGAGACCGACTCGGGCGAGCGCACCAGCAGGTCCGCGGCATACCGGCTGCGGCCGAGGATGTGCGCGAGCCGCTCCGCCGCGCTGCCCTCGTCCCGGAGCATCTTGAGGTACCAGTGGATGGTCCCGAGCGCCTCACTGACCCGGCGGAAGGCGAGCAGGCCGGCGTCCGGGTCGGCCTCGTCCGCGAACCAGCCGAGCATGACCGGCAGCAGGGTGCGTTGGATCGCCGCGCGCCGCGACACCCCGACGGTGAGCGACTCGAGGTGGCGCATGGCACCGGCCGGGTCACGGAAACCGAGTGCCGCGAGGCGTTCCCGCGCCTGCTCCGGGCTGAGGGAGGTGTCGGACGTGCTGAGGCGGGCGGCCGCCGCGAGGAGCGGACGGTAGAACAGCCGTTCGTGGATGCGGCGCACCTCCCGCGCCCGCGACTGCCATCGGTCGACGACGGCTGCAGCCGGGTCCCCCGGCAGGGACAGCGCCCGGCCGAGCCGGCGCAGATCCGCCTCCCCGGTCGGCATGAGGTGCGTCCGGCGCAGCCGGAAGAGCTGCACCCGGTGCTCGAGGGTGCGCAGCAGGCGGTAGGCCTCGTCGAGGGTCGCAGCCTCCTGGCGCCCCACGTAGCCGCCCTTGGCAAGCGCACTCAGCGCCTCCAGAGTGGTCGCGGACCGCAGCGAGGGGTCGCTGCGCCCATGGACCAGCTGCAGCAGCTGCACGCTGAACTCGACGTCGCGCAGTCCCCCGGGCCCGAGCTTGAGCTGCCGGCCGGCCTCGTGGGCCGGCACGTGCCCCTCCACCCTGCGTCGCATGGCCTGGACGTCCTCGACGAAGTTCTCCCGGCCGACCGCCTCCCAGACGAGCGGCTTGACGGCGTCGACGTAGGCCCGGCCGACGCCCATGTCCCCGGCCGAGACCCACGCCTTGAGCAGCGCCTGGAACTCCCACGTCTTGGCCCACCGCTCGTAGTAGGCCCGATGGCTCGCCACCGTGCGCACCAGTGGGCCGTTCTTGCCCTCGGGGCGCA
>JBPCOG010000009.1:0-1061 GCA_051000455.1 Lapillicoccus sp.
GGCGAGGTCCCGGTCCGTGACGCTGCCGCGCCGGGAGCGGGCGGTGTCGAGCCCCTCGACCACCTGGCCGGCCCGGAGCAGGACGGCGCTCGCCGTGCCCTCGGGGCCGCAGACGAGGTTCATGCAGTAGTGCATCCCATAGGTGAAGTAGACGTAGAGGCCGCCAGGAGGCCCGAACATCACCTCGACCCGCGGGCTGCGGCCACGGAAGGCGTGCGACCCCGGGTCGTCCGCGCCGTCGTAGGCCTCGACCTCGGTCAGCCGGACGGTCACGCCGGCGTGCGAGACCGTGCACCCGAGAAGCTGCGGCGCCACGTCGAGGACCGGCCGGTCGAAGAAGTCGCTGCGCAGCCCGGCGTCGCCGCGGTGAGGGGGCACGGCGGGTGTCACGGCAGCCGACCCTAGCGCCTGACCCGGCCACCGCAGCCGCCGCACACTCGGTCGGTGCCGGCGAGGGGTCAGGCGTGGCTGCCTCGGGGCCGGGAAAGGCGCCACAGCTGACCCCTCGCTGGGCGCGATCCGGGCCGCCCGCGCCGATCCCGGTCAGTGGTGCCCGGTGGCGCCGCTCGGGAAGGTCGTGGCGAAGCCCCGGGCGTCCGCGGCGCGCCGGCGGGCAAGCTCTAGCTGCTCACGGACCCGGACCGGCGCGGTCCCGCCGACCGCGTCCCGCGACGCCAGCGAGCCGGGCACCGACAGCACGTCCCGCACGCCCGGGGACAGGTGCTCGCTGACCCCCCGAAGTGCCTCGTCGTCGAGGTCCCACAGCTCGACCCCCCGGCGCTCGCACGCGCGCACACACGCCCCGGCCACCTCGTGGGCCACCCGGAAGGGCACCCCCTGGCGGACGAGCCACTCGGCCACGTCGGTGGCGAGCGCGAAGCCCTGTGGGGCGAGCGCCTCGAGCCGCTCCGTGTCGAAGGTCAGGGTGACCACCATGCCCGCAAACGCCGGCAGCAGCACCTCGAGCGTCTGGACCGCGTCGAAGACCGGCTCCTGGTCCTCCTGCAGGTCGCGGTTGTAGGCCAGGGGCAGTCCCTTGAGCGTCGTGAGCAGCCCGGTGA
>JBPCOG010000256.1:0-15244 GCA_051000455.1 Lapillicoccus sp.
CTGGCCATCGTGGCCGCCGTGGTCCAGGCCCACCGCGGCAAGGTGGGCGTCGCGCGGACCCCCGGGGGGGGTGCGACGTTCGTCGTCGAGCTCCCACAGGTGGCTCACAGCCGGGACCCAGCGGCCGTTGACGCGCACGTTGTGTAGTGGGGGACAAGCCAATCGAGCCCCGCCCGACTCCTCGGGGCAGCCAATGGGAGAAGACGATGACACAGCCCGACACCCACCCGACCGGTAACCAGACCGTCCCGCAGTGGTACGGCGACCCGGTGACGCCCGGCTACGGCGACCCGGTGACGCCCGGCTACGGCACGGCCCCCCACGGTGCGCCCTCGCCGCCCGGCTACCGGCCGCCCTCCGGGAACCAGCCGCCGGCCCGGCCCGACCGGCCACGGCGCCGAGTCACCGAGCTGTCCGTGGTGGCCCTGCTGGCCGCGGCGCTCGCCAGCGGCGGGACCGTCGCCGCCACCCGCTACGTCGACGGAGCGCCGGTGGCCAGACCGGTCACGTCCTCGAGCAGCGCCCCCGCCAACCCCGCCGCACCGGTCCTGCAGGCCAACGGCAGCGCTCCCGACTGGGCCGCCACCGCGAAGTCGGTCGGCCCCAGCGTCGTGTCGATCGCGGTGTCCGGCCGCCAGGCGTCGGGACAGGGTTCGGGCGTCATCCTCGACAAGTCCGGACACGTGCTCACCAACAACCACGTGGCCACCGGGGCAGGGACCAGCGCCACCATCAGCGTGGTCCTCAGCGACGGGCGCAGCTACGCCGCGAAGGTCGTCGGGACCGACCCGTCGACCGACCTTGCCGTGCTCTCGATCGACGGGGCCCCCGGCGACCTGGCGCCGATCTCGACCGGCGACTCCAGCACGCTGGCCGTCGGCAACCCGGTGATGGCCATCGGCAACCCGCTCGGCCTGGCCGGCACGGTGACCACCGGCATCATCAGTGCCCTCAACCGGCCGGTCAGCACCGGCGCGGCGGAGTCGCCCACCCCGGGCGCTGGGGGCGCCGAGCCCGTGGTAACCAACGCCATCCAGACCTCGGCGGCCATCAACCCCGGCAACTCCGGCGGCGCGCTGGTCACGGCGAACGGGCAGCTCATCGGCATCAACAGCTCGATCGCCTCCCTCGGTTCGACGGGAGGCAGCCAGAGCGGCAACATCGGGATCGGGTTCGCGATCCCCTCGAACGAGGCGAAGTCGATCGCCGACCAGCTGATCGCCTCCGGCAGGGCGCAGCACGCCTTCCTCGGCGTCACCTCCGCCGACACCGCCGCGGCCGACGGCAGCGCAAAGCGTGCTGCGGCCCTCATCAAGGCCGTCTCTCCGGGCACCCCGGCGGCCAAGGGGGGCCTGCGGGCCGACGACGCGGTCATCGCGATCGACGGCAGGCCCATCGACGGGTCGCTCTCGCTCGTCGCCAGCGTGCGGGAGCGCAACGTCGGGGACACCGTCACGCTGACGATCCTCCGCGGCGGGTCCCGGCAGGACATCACCGTCACCCTGGCCGCCCGTCCGGCTCAGGGCCAGTAGGCCGGCGCCCCTGACCGGACCGGCCGCTGCAGGGGCGTCCCGCGGCGCCGGCAGGCGCCCCTACCCGGGAGGTCCCTGCCGGCACTAGGCTGCATCGCCCCCCCCAACCCCGCCTCCGGAAGGTCCGCGCGTCGTCATGCCTGCCAACGTCGAGCTGCGCCGTGAGCAGGACTACCTACGCCACGCCCGCGACGAGCTCGCGAGGATGCGCGCGAAGACGCTCGGCATGCAGGCAGCCGGTGGGGACCGGGTCTCGACCGAGTTCCTCGCCATCTCCTTCCACCGCCGGGCGAGCGCCCTGGTGGACGACCCGGCGACGGCGTTGTTCTTCGGCCGGGTCGACCTGCGACGCGCGGCCGAGGGCCAGGAACGGTGGTACATCGGCCGGCGGCACGTCAACGACGAGCGAGGTGACCCGGTCGTCATCGACTGGCGCGCCGAGCTGTCCGGCGCGTTCTACCGCGCCTCCCGCAAGGACCCGATGGACGTCCTGCTGCGTCGCCGCTTCGGGGTCGACCGGGGGCGGCTGACCGCCTATGAGGACGAGCACCTGCAGGACATCGCGGAGCACGAGGTCCGCAGCGACATCCTGCGGGACGAGATCGAGCGACCACGCGTCGGCCCGATGCGGGACATCGTCGCGACGATCCAGCCCGAGCAGGACGTCATCGTCCGTGCGGACGTCGCCACGACGATCTGCGTGCAGGGGGCACCGGGCACCGGGAAGACCGCCGTCGGGCTGCACCGGGCGGCTTGGCTGCTCTACGCCTTCCGCGCGAAGCTGTCCCGCTCCGGTGTCCTCGTCGTCGGCCCCAACACGGCCTTCCTCGAGCACATCGGCGCCGTCCTGCCCGCGCTCGGGGAGGTCGAGGTGCGCCACGTCACCGCCGAGGAGCTGGTCGAGACGGTCCCGGTCCGCGGGGCCGACCGTACCCGGACGGCCGTGCTCAAGGGAGATGCGCGCCTCGCCGACGTGCTGCACCGGGCTTTCTGGTCGGGGGTCCTTCCCCCGACCGAGGCGCTGCTCGTGCCGCGCGGTGCGCGGAAGTGGCGGGTACCGGCATACCGGGTCAACGAGATCCTCGAGGAGCTGCGCGGCCGCACGGCACGGTACGACGCCGCTCGCCAGATGCTCCCCCAGCGCCTCGCCCACGCCGTCCTGCTGCTCATGGAGCAGGACGGCGACTCCCCGGACGACCGGGTCCAGGAGGCGGTCGCGCGCAGCTCCCCGGTGAGGAGGTATGCCGGGCAGCTCTGGCCCGCGCTCGACCCCCGGGACGTGCTCTTCCGCGTGCTGTCCGACCCGCGCGAGCTGTCGGCCCACGCCGACGGGCTGCTCTCCGAGGACGAGCAGGCGGCGCTGCGGTGGGACAGCCCGCCACGGGCGCGCGGCGCGGCGCGATGGAGCGCCGCCGACGCGGTGCTGCTCGACGAGCTCGGGGACCTGCTCCAGCGCACCCCGAGCCTGGGCCACGTGGTGCTCGACGAGGCCCAGGACCTCTCCCCCATGCAGCTGCGGGCCGTCGGCCGCCGCTGCTCCACCGGTTCGGCGACGGTCCTCGGGGACATCGCCCAGGGGACGACCCCGTGGGCCACCGACTCGTGGGGGGCGTCGCTGCACCACCTGGGCAAGCCCGGCAGCCACGTGGAGGTCCTCGACCGCGGGTTCCGCGTCCCGGCCAGGGTGATCGACTTCGCCGCCCGGCTACTGCCGGCGATGGCTCCCGGCCTGGGGACGCCGGTGTCCGTCCGGGACAACCCCGGACGGCTCGACTTCGTCCGGACGAGCGTGGCGGGCCTGGCGCCCGCCGTCGTCGCAGCCGTCCGGGAGTACGCGTCCGCCGAGGGATCGGTCGGCGTCATCGTGCCGCCCCACCTGGTCGCGGTCCTCTCGGATGCGTTGTCGGACAGCGGGATCCAGCACGGTCTCCTCGGAACGGACCACGGCGACGTCGAGCACCAGGTGGCCCTCGTGCCGGCGCACGTGGCCAAGGGCCTGGAGTTCGACCACGTCGTCGTCGTCGAGCCGGCCGCCATTGCCGCGGCAGAGCCGGACGTCCGCACCGGGCTGCGACGCCTCTACGTCGTGCTCACCCGGGCGGTGTCGGCCCTCACCGTCGTCCACGCGGAGGGTCTCCCGGCAGAGCTAGGCCGCGCCGGTCTCCCCCGCGAGGGTCGTCGGGTCTGAGACACTCGCGCCGTGCCGGCCCTCATCACCTGGTGGACCCTGGACCTGGCGCGTCTCGCCCCGCAAGCCCCGCCGGAGCGGGTCGCGGCGCTGGGGGCGGACCTGCTCCGGCGCTGGAACGAGCCACAGCGCCACTACCACACCACGAGCCACCTCGTTGAGATGTTCTGGGCGCTCGAGGAGCTGGAAGTGCAGGTCCTGCCCCCGCAGGGCGCCGTCCTCGCCCGGGTGGGCGCCTGGTTCCACGACGCCGTGTACGACCCGAGGGCAGGGGGAGGCGCCAACGAGGCGGCGAGCGCGCAGCTCGCGGCGGCGGCGCTCGGCGGACTCGGAGCCGAGGCCGACGCCGTCGAGACGGTCGAGCGCCTCATCCGGATGACCGACGGTCACGACGACGACGACGGGGACAACGTCAGCCAGGCCTTCCACGACGCGGACCTGTGGATCCTCTCGGCCCCGGCCGCGCGGTTCGACGCCTACTGCGAGCAGGTGCGGGCGGAGTACGCGCACGTGCCGGACGGGGCCTACGCCGGTGCCCGCTCGCAGATCCTCGGAGACCTGGTGCGGCGGGACCGGCTGTACCTGACCGGCCACGCCCAGCAGGAGTGGGACGAGGCGGCACGCACGAACCTCGGCAGGGAGCTGCAGCGCCTGGCTCGCCGCTAGGCCGGCGGGCTCGGTCAGGCGAGCTGGAACAGGTGGGCAGCGAGCGGCCACCAGAACAACCCCTCGCACAGGCTGCGCAGCTCGCCCGGGCCGGCCCACCGGCAGGCGGAGACCTCCCCCTCGAGGGCCACCAGAGGCGGGCGGACGGCGTCGATGCGGGTGCGGAACACCTGCAGGTGGCTGCGCCCCGGGAGCCACCGCGCGCCATGACCGGCGCGGACCACGAACCGCTCGTAGCCGCAGGGGACGAGGTCCTCGGGACAGAGAAGCAGGCCCGTCTCCTCCAGGGTCTCGCGGACCGCCGTCGCACCCGGCGACTCCCCGGGCTCGCGCCACCCTCCGGGCGATCCCCACTCCTCGCGGCGGATGCTGTGCACGAGTGCGAAGTGACCGGCGCCGTCCTGGACGAACACCATCGCCGCGAACACGCCCGGCACGTCGAGGACGCGGTCCGACGCGATGAGGTCGACGTCGGCGACGGTGCCGTCCGGGAAGCTCACGCCGGGGACCCGCGCCACTGCGGTGTCGCCACGGCGCTTCTGGATGCGCAGACCGCTGGCCCGCAGGGTTCGTACCAGGTCGCGGCTGTCGACCGCCACCGCGCCCGCCGCCACCAGCCGGTCGTGCCACTCCTCCGGCACGTCGTAGTGGTCCCCGTCGAAGGCAGGCGCGGGAACGCCGCAGCGCCGCGCGAAGGCATGCAGCTCGGCATACGAGGTGTCGCTGACGAGGTGGGCGAAGAGGCGTCCGTGTCGGGGCCACACGGGCGGGTCGATCCAGATGGTCATCAGCGCCCAGCGTAACCATCCCGGACGAGGTGCCCGCGGCACACCGCGGGCCGTGCGTCACTGTTGTCGACCAGCCGCCCAGCACGCTTGGGTCCCGTGGCAGCTCGTCAGGGCGCCGGTGAGACGGTGCAGGCTGTCGAGCTGCTGCGGCGACAGGCTCCCCGCGAGGTTGTGCAGCTGGTCGGGGTCCGCCTTCTGGTCGTAGTACTCGCGGCCGCCGTCCGCGTACTCGACGTACGTCGCGGTGCTCGTGCGGACCGCCGAGTAGCTGGGCGGGTTACCCGACAGCGGGGGAGGCTTGTCAGGATCGTCCTTGGTGCGGTCGGGGCCGTGGTGCTCGACGAGCAGGGCCTGGCGCCAGTCGGTCACCGCCTCGCCACGCAGCATCGGCACGAGGCTGCGGCCGTCGACGTCGGGGGTGGGGGTCAGGCCGCCCAGCTGGAGGAAGGTCGGGTGCAGGTCGATGTTGCCGACCAGCTCGGAGCGCGTCCTGTTGCTCGGCACCCTTGGCCCGACGACCACCAGCGGCACCCGGATGTCGGTGTCGAACGCCGTCTGCTTGCCGGGCCGGAGGTTGTGCTCGCCCATGTGGTAGCCGTTGTCCGAGCCGAAGACGAGGTAGGTGTTGTCCGCCAGGCCCTTGGCCTTCAGCTCGGCACAGATCCGGCCGATCAGCTCGTCGACCGCCTGGACCGAGCGGACCCGCTTGAGGAAGTCGCCGTCGATGTTCTTGGCGTTCTGGGGGCTCAGCGGCGGGTACGCCGCCAGCCACGCGGGCGGGTTCGAAGGCGCGACCCCGTATGCCGGGCCGCGGGGGGGCCGCAGGTCCGGGAAGGCGTTCGCGTGCCGGGGGGCCGGGGTGGCCGGCGTGTGGGGGGCGAACGTCGCGATCTCGAGGGCGAACGGCTTCCCGGCCGCGGCCGAGCTGTCGATGAACGCGGTGCCCTTGGCGGCGAGGACGTCGGTCAGGTAGTCCGCCGGCTCGCGCCCGTAGCGGTGCACGGTGCCGTTCTCGTTGAGCGCGTAGTTGTACTCCTCGTAGGCGCTGCCGGCCCCGACCCACTCGTCCCAGCCGGGCGGGACGTAAGGCTTCGAGGTGCCGTTGGTGTCGACCGGCACGTACCCGTTGAGGTACTTGCCCATGAAGCCGGTGCGGTAGCCGCCCTTCTGCAGGGCGGCCGCGAAGCTCTTGACCTCGTTGCCCTGCTGGTTGAAGACGGCATACCCCCCGTCGTTCTTGCCGCCGTCCTCCTTGCCGTTGGTGAACACGCCGGTGTCGTGCGGGTACTGGCCGGTGAAGATCGACGTGCGGGACGGACAGCACAGCGAGTCCGTCACCATGAACTGGTCGAAGGTCAGCCCCTCCTTCTGCATCTGCTGGACCTGCGGCATGTACTGCACGAGGTTCCACGACAGGTCGTCGGTGAGGACGAACACGATGTTCGGCCTGGTGCCCGATGGGTCCGGGCTGAGCCCCGACGGGTTCGCGTTGGAGCCCGTCGGGCCGGTCGTCGGCCCCGAGGGCGCCGGGCCCGGCGTCGGACCGGTCGGCGCCGCCCCCCCGGTCGGCGGTGAGGACGTGCAGCCGGCGAGCACGCCGACCGCGAGGATGACGGCAGCCCTGCGGCGGCGGGTCCTGCGGCGCTTCATGGCGGCAAGGCTAGACGCAGCAGATCAGGGGCATGCACGGTCGGTGTTCGGGTCCGGTAAGGGCGCCCCGGCCCGCCTGTGGACAACGCCAGCGGGCGGCGCGCCGACTTTCGTACCGTCAGCGGTTCAGACCCGTCACCGTCAAGGAGAGCAACCATGCCGTTCACCGTCGACACCGAGCGGATCAACGCCGCCTCGGTTGACATCAAGCGCATCGCCGCCGAGATCGAGTCCTCGGTCAGCGCCATGCGGGCCCGGCTCAGTGGGCTCCAGGGCGCCTGGACCGGGGCCGCGGCCACCGAGTTCCAGGGCGTCGTCACCGAGTGGCACTCCCTGCAGCAGCGGGTCCGCCAGGACCTCGCGCAGCTCGGTGATCTCACCGCCCGTGCCGGGGGCAGCTACCAGGAGACCGAGGACGGCGTGCGCGGGATGTTCCGCCGCTGAAGCGGGGGTGAGGGGCACGCGGGGCGAGGGGCAAGCCGGCGGTGAGCACCCGGCATACCCGCGCCCCGCTCCCCGCTCCCGGACGAGTCTCCGGACAGCCGCGGCGAGGGGCATACCGGGGCGGACCACGACCGGGCAGCGCAGAGGGCGACCTCCCCGCTGGGGAAGCCGCCCTCCGTGGCTACTGGTCGGAGCGTGGGCTAGAAGCCCATGCCGCCCATGTCGTCGCCGCCACCGCCACCGGCCATGGCCGGTGTCTTCTCCGGCTTGTCAGCGATGACAGCCTCGGTGGTGAGGAACAGCGCGGCGATGCTCGCGGCGTTCTGCAGCGCGGACCGGGTCACCTTGACCGGGTCGTTGATGCCCGCCTTGAGCATGTCGACGTACTCCCCCGTGGAGGCGTCGAGGCCGTGACCCTTGTCGAGGCCGCGGACCCGCTCCGCCACGACGCCGCCCTCGAGGCCGGCGTTGATGGCGATCTGCTTGAGCGGTGCCTCGGCCGCGACGCGGACGATGTTCGCGCCGGTTGCCTCGTCACCGACCAGGTCGAGGGTCTCGAAGGCGACCTTGATCGCCTGGATGAGGGCGACGCCACCACCGGCGACGATGCCCTCCTCGACGGCAGCCTTGGCGTTGCGCACCGCGTCCTCGATGCGGTGCTTGCGCTCCTTGAGCTCGACCTCGGTTGCCGCACCCGCCTTGATGACGGCGACGCCGCCGGCGAGCTTGGCGAGGCGCTCCTGCAGCTTCTCCCGGTCGTAGTCCGAGTCCGACTTCTCGATCTCGGCCTTGATCTGGGAGATGCGGCCCTCGATGGCGCTGCGGTCCTCGGTGTCCTCGACGATGGTCGTGTCGTCCTTGGTGACGACGACCTTGCGCGCGCGCCCGAGCAGGTCGAGGTCGGCGTTCTCGAGCTTGAGACCGACCTCCTCGGAGATGACCTGGCCACCCGTGAGGATGGCGATATCACCGAGCATGGCCTTGCGACGGTCACCGAAGCCCGGTGCCTTGACGGCCACCGACTTGAAGGTGCCCCGGATCTTGTTGACGACCAGGGTGGCGAGCGCCTCGCCGTCGACGTCCTCGGCGACGATGAGCAGCGGCTTTCCGGACTGCATGACCTTCTCCAGCAGGGGCAGCAGGTCCTTGATGCTGCTGATCTTGCTGTTGACCACGAGCACGTAGGCGTCGTCGAGGACGGTCTCCATGCGCTCGGTGTCGGTCACGAAGTAGTGCGAGATGTAGCCCTTGTCGAAGCGCATCCCCTCGGTGAGCTCGAGCTCGAGTCCCATCGTGTTGGAGTCCTCGACGGTGATGACCCCCTCCTTGCCGACCTTGTCCATGGCCTCGGCGATGAGCTCGCCGATCTGCTCGTCGCCGGCGGAGATGGAGGCGGTGGAAGCGATCTGCTCCTTGGTCTCGACCTCCGTCGCGCTGGCAAGCAGCTCCTTGGCGACAGCCTCGACAGCCTTCTCGATGCCCCGCTTGAGGGCCATCGGGTTGGCGCCGGCGGCGACGTTGCGCAGACCCTCGCGCACCATCGCCTGGGCGAGGACGGTTGCCGTCGTCGTGCCGTCACCGGCGACGTCGTCGGTCTTCTTGGCGACTTCCTTGACCAGCTCGGCGCCGATCTTCTCGTACGGGTCCTCGAGCTCGATCTCCTTGGCGATGGACACGCCGTCGTTGGTGATCGTCGGGGCGCCCCACTTCTTCTCGAGCACGACGTTGCGGCCCTTCGGACCCAGCGTCACCTTGACGGCATCGGCGAGGATGTTCATCCCTCGCTCGAGACCGCGGCGCGCCTCTTCGTCGAATGCGATGATCTTGGCCATTCGGGTGGTTCCTCCCACGCGAATCGATTGCGGAAACCACATGACGCCCGCGACGGACGACCCGTATCCCGCGCGCTCAGGTCGCGCGCGCTGCCCGGGCCTCGCCAGGTGGTCGGTTATCACTCTCGGGGTGAGAGTGCTAACGCCATTATTGGCACTCTCACCCTGAGAGTGCAAACCCCGGGGTATGCCGCCGGCCGGCCCCCGCCGCTCCCGTGGCGCCCGGGCTCTCGCTGCGTCAGGGTCGAGCGGCGGGCGCTCGCCGCGTCAGGGCCGGCAGCGACCGGGCGACGGGCGCAGGGCGGTCGCGAGCCGCGCGGCATACCCCGCGGCCTCCGCGTCGTCGTCGTACCGGGTGCGCGGCCAGAAGAAGCCCCGCAGCCCGTCGCCCCTGGTCCGCGGCACGACGTGCACGTGCAGGTGCGGGACGGACTGGCTCACGACGTTGTTCATTCCCACGAAGCTGCCCTGGGCGCCGAGCCCGTCGACGACCGCCGCGGCGAGGCGCTGGGCCGCCTCGAGGAGGGGTCCGGCAAGATCGAGGGGGAGGTCGACGAGGGTGTCGACGTGCTGGCGTGGCACGAGCAGCAGGTGGCCCTTGAAGACCGGTCTGGTGTCGAGGAAGCCGACGAGGTCCGGCTCGTCGAGGACGCGGTGGGCCGGCTGCTGCCCGGCGGCGATGGCGCAGAAGGCACAGGTCATGTGCTCGGCAGCTGCGAGCGCAGCGAGCCGTCGGCCTCGGACGAGACCGGATCCGCCAGGCTGCCGACGAAGACGACGCACAGCGTCCGGGCGGGGTTGGACTCGGCCTCGGCGAGCAGCTCGCGCCAGGCGGCGAGGTTGCGGTGCTCGACGACCGTGCACGCCTCGGCCGGCTCCAGGCCAGAGATCGCGTGCCTGAGCTGCGCGGTGTTCAGCTCGTAGGTCGCGGTGCCGCTCGCGTGGCCCACCACGGTGGCCATGATCACGGCGGCCAGCTCGTGCTCCCCGACGTTGACGATGGGGAAGTCGGTCTCGGCGGACGAGGTGGCCGAGCTGATACCCACGGCGAACGCCGCCGGTGGCGCCCAGCCCTCGATGGCCGCCGCGATGACGTCCCGGGCCGCTGCGAGCTCCTCCGGGGTGCGCCACTGCCTGCTCATGGGGCCCAGCCTCGCACGTCGGTCGTGGGCACGGTGGTTCGGTCGCCGGGGACGCGCGGACGCGCGGACGCGGGGACGCGGGGACGATCTCAGCGCGGCGCGGATGCGGACCCGGCACCCGGCTCCGACCAGGGATGCAGGGCGAGCGCCGCCCGAGCTACCGCGATCATGTCCTCCCGGAGGTCGGCCGGTCCGAGGACGCGCAGGTGGCCCCCGAACCCGAGCAGGAGACCCAGCGTCGCCTGGCGGACCCGGGTGACGATGTGCAGGACCGGCCAGCCGCCGTCCTCGCCGACCGTCCGCGGGAGCCGTCCCTGGGCGGACTGCATCGTCGCGACCATCCGGAACCGGTCGACCTCGGCGGGGCGGACGGCGACGGTGGCCTCGACGGACGAGGCCTGCTCGCCCTCGAGCTGCGCCCGCACCCTGGCCCACTCGGCGGCGAGGTCCAGGTCCTCGGGGATGCGGGCACGGACCGGAAGGGTCGTGGCTGCGGCGATCCGCGACACCCGGTAGCTGCGCACCCGGCCGCGGTGGGCGGCCAGGAGGTACCACCGTCCGGCGTTCTCGACGAGCCCGTAGGGATCGACGGTGCGCCGTCCCGGACGCTGCGCCGACGCCGACTGGTACGTCATCCTGACCCGGCGCCGGCCCGTCGCGGCGGCACGCAGCAGGGGCAGCACCGGCACCTCCTCCGCGGCGGCGAACCAGCGGCGCCGGTCGACGACCATCACCGCGGCGAGCGCGTCCGCCTGCTCCAGAGCCGGTTGCGGGACCGTTGCCGCCAGCTTCGTCAGCGCCGTGCTCAGCTGCGAGCCCAGCCCCAGGTCGGACACGACCGCTCGGGACGTCCAGGCGAAGAGCGCCTGCGCCTCCCCCGAGCTCAGGCCGCTGACGTCCGTGGAGTACCCCTCCAGGAGGACGCAGCCACCCCCCCGGCCCCGTTCGCTGTAGACCGGGACCCCGGCCGCGGAGAGTGCCTCCATGTCCCGCAGGATGGTCCGTCTCGAGACCTCGAGCTGGGCGGCCAGCTGGCGTGCGGGCAGCCGCCCGTGCCGGCGGAGCAGGAAGAGGACCTGAAGGAGACGGTCGGCGCGCATGTCACCCACTCTCCCAAACAATGGTGACAGTACGTGTCATGTATCGGGTGTCAGAGTCGGCTCATGACAAGCCCACCAGGCAACCAGGGAGACGCCATGACCCAGACCAGCAGGACCGAGGCCACCTCTTCCGGCGCTCCAGCGACCGCCGGCTCGGGAGCTGGCGGCGCACCCGACCCCCGGCCGCTGTTCGCCCGGGCTCTCGACCAGCTCGGCCGGCTCGTCGCGTCGGTTCGGGTCGACGACCTCGACCGGCCCACGCCCTGCACGGACTACACCGTCCGGCAGCTGCTCGGCCACCTGGTCGCCGTCGAGCGTCGGGTCGCCCACATCTCGCGTGGCGGGCAGCCGTTCGACGTGACGTCCCTGGTGACGGACGTCCCCGACGACGACTGGCTCGAGGTCTGGACGACGGCTCGCGGGGAGCTCGACACGGCGATGTCGCAGGCCGGCGTCCTCGAGCGCACCTTCGTCCACCCGGCGGGCACCTTCCCCGGACGGCAGGCGATCTTCGCCTATGTCGGCGAGGCGGCGGTCCACGGCTGGGACCTGGCCGCGGCCATCGGTCGGCAGGACCTCCTCGACGACTCGCTGGCTGCGGTCAGCCTCGGGCCGCTCACCCAGTTCCTCCCGGCCGAGCCGCGAGGCGGCCACATCCCGTTCGGGCCGGTCGTCGACGTGCCGGCGGACGCCCCGGCGTACGACCGCCTCGTCGGCTGGGTCGGACGCGACCCGCACTGGACCACCGGTACCACCTGACCCGACCCCGGTCGGGCGCTACCCGGGTCCGGGCGGCCGGAAGCCGGTCACGGGCGCGTCCCCGAGGGGAAGGCGTCGCGCCATGAGCGCAGCGCCACGCCCCCCTCGGCCGTGCA
Organism: Lapillicoccus sp.; assembly: GCA_051000455.1. Taxonomy (GTDB): domain Bacteria; phylum Actinomycetota; class Actinomycetes; order Actinomycetales; family Dermatophilaceae; genus JBPCOG01. The sequence continues at coordinate 12,218 of JBPCOG010000256.1, forward strand.
GTCGACGGACTCTGCCGCGAGCAGCCCGTGAGCGATGGCCCGGGTGACACAGTTGCCGGCCGCCTCCATGAGCAGGTAGAGCTCTGACAGATCGGGGGCCGGGCGCTCCCCTGTTGCGAGGGCGAACAGCGTGTCGCCGTCGAGGATCGTGTGCACCGGGTTGAGCGCCCGGGCCATTCCGTCGTGACCCAGACCGGCGACCTTCTGGCACTGCGCCTTGGTCAACGTCGCGTCGGTGGCGATGACCCCGATGGTGGTGGCCATGCCGGGCCGGACGGCGCCGGGCCCGTCGAGCGCCGCGGCGAAGGTCCGGGCGGCGGCCACGTCCGCAGGACTCGGAGGACCCAGCCCGGCGAACTCGTCGCCGAGACCGTGGCGCACGGCATACAGCTCGCCCGTCCCGGGGTCGACCGGTGAGCCGACGGCGTTGACGGCGACGAGGGCGCCCACCGTCACCCCCGAGGCGAGCACGACGCTCGCCGAGCCGATGCCTCCCTTGAGCCCGCCCGCTCTCGCCCCGGTCCCCGCGCCCACGCACCCCTGCTCGACCGGGCCGGCGCTCGCCGCGGCATGGGCAGCGGCGCCTTCCGCGGCCCCGGGGTGGTTGCCGAAGGTCCCGCCGCGGCCGAGGTCGAAGAGCACCGCCCCCGGCACGATCGGCACGACCTCCCCCGGTTCGCCCATCGGCCAGCCGAGCCCAGCGGCATACAGGGACTGGACGACGCCGTCCGCGGCGGCCAGACCGAAGGCGCTGCCCCCACCGAGCAGCACCGCGTTGACCCGGTCGACGAGGTTCCGGGGCTCGAGCAGGTCGGTCTCGCGGGTCCCCGGCGCCCCGCCACGCACATCGGCACCGGCCGTGGCTCCGCCTGCGGGGGGGAGCACGACGGTGGTCCCGGTGAGCCAGCCCGGCTCACGCCTGGTGGCATGACCGACCCGGATGCCCGGCACGTCGGTGATGGTGTTCCCGACGCCGGTCCTCGGCAGGTCCGCCCGACGAGCCATGGTGGCCGGAGGCCTTAGACGTTGATGCCGAGCCGCCGGGCGCTGCGGGCGCGCTGGCGCGAGGCCCGCAGCCGGCGCAGCCGCTTGACGAGCATCGGGTCGGCCTCGAGGGAGGCGGCGGTGTCGATGAGGGCGTTGAGAACCTGGTAGTAGCGGGTGGCGCTCATGTCGAACAGCTCCCGGATGGCCTGCTCCTTGGCCCCGGCATACTTCCACCACTGCCGCTCGAACGCGAGGATCTCCCGGTCCCTGCCCGTGACGCCGACGTCCGGCGAGCGCATCTGCTCTGCGGTGTTCATCCCGACCCTTCGCTGTGGCTGTGCGCCAACTATAGGAGCAAATGACAGTGATGTCATTCGCCGACCCGCAGGACCGGCTCAGGCCATCGTGTCGAGGATCGAGCGGATGTCGTCCTCGGTCGTCAGGGGGTTGACGATGGCGAACCGGGTGACGACCTCACCGTCGTGCGACGTCGGGACGACGAAGGCCAGTTCCTGGGCGAGCAGCCGGTCCGACCAGCGCTGGTAGTCCCCCGGCTGCCAGCCGAGGCGACGGAAGACGACGACGGACAGGTCCCGTTCGCGCAGCGTCTCGAGGTAGGCGCGCCGGCCGATCTCGGCCTCGGCAAACCGCGCCACCTCGAGGGTGCGTTCGATGGCGTCCGTGTAGGCGGCGGTGCCGTGCACCGCGAGCGAGAACCACAGGGGCAGTCCCCGGGCGCGGCGGGTCAGCCCGACCGAGTAGTCGGTGGGGTTCCAGTCCTCCGTGTCGGTCAGCACGTCGAGGTAGGAGGCCTTCTGGGTGTGCGCCGCGCGTGCGGTCGCGGGGTCGCGGTAGAGGAGCGCACAGCAGTCGAACGGGGCGAAGAGCCACTTGTGGGGGTCGACGATGAAGGAGTCCGCCTCCTCGACGCCGGCGAACCGTGCCCGCACCGACGGGGCGGCGAGCGCAGCCCCTCCGTAGGCACCGTCGACGTGGAACCAGATGCCGTGCTCCCGGCAGACCGCGGCGACCGAGGTCAGGTCGTCGATGATCCCGAAGTTCGTCGTACCGCAGGTCGCCACCACCGCGAAGAAGCTCTCCGGGCCGTTGGCCTCGAGGACGGCGCGCAGGTGCTCGCCGGTGAGCCGCCACCGGTCGTCGACCTCGACCGGGACGAGCTCCGCGTCCATGACGTCGCAGGCGGCGCGGATCGAGGAGTGCGACCCGTACGTCGCGGCCACCCGATGGGGGCGGGTGGCCTCGCCCGCCTCCGCAGCGCGCAGCCGAGCGGTGTGCCGTGCCGTCACCAGCGCGGAGAGGTTGCCGACCGTCCCACCGTTGACGAACACGCCGCCCGCCTCCGGGGGCAGGCCGGCGAGGTCCGCGATCCACCGCAGCGTCTCGTTCTCGGCGTGGATGGCCCCGCCCCCCTCGAGCCATGAGCCGGCGTAGATCGAGGAGGCTCCGACGACGAGGTCGAACAGGGCTGCCTCCTTCGTCGGGGCGCACGGGATGAACGAGAGGTAGCGCGGGTGGTCGGTCGAGAGGCAGGCGGGGGCGAGGACGTCGGCGAAGATCTCCAGCGCGTCCTGCGCCCCGAGGCCCTCCCTCGTGATCGTGCGCCCGGCCGCCCCGGCCAGCTCCGCGGCGCTGAGCGGACCGTCGAGGGGCACCGGGTCGAGACGGAGCCGCTCCGCCGCGTAGTCGAGCACCAGCGCCATGACGGCTGGGCTGGTCTCGGGGTCGAAGCGGTGCACGGGCGCGAGTCTAGGTGGCACATACCGCCTCCCCGTCGGGCACCGAGCCGGTCGAGCGCCAGCAGGAGCCGCTCCGGCCGGGGCTTGTGCTCGGTGGTGTGACCCGCTCCTCGGGGACAGGGGACCTGCAAGGGTCGGTAGGTTGGCGTCATGAATCAGCGCCCGCTGACCGAGCTTGTGGACCCCTCCTGGGTGCCCGCGCTCGAGCCGGTCGCCGACACGCTCACCCGGATGGGGCCGTTCCTGCGTGCCGAGGTCGCCAGCGGGCGGGGCTACCTGCCCG
>JBPCOG010000316.1:0-6627 GCA_051000455.1 Lapillicoccus sp.
CGGCACGCAGACGGGACGGTGTGGACCTTCCGGCCGGAGGTCAACGCGGCGCGGTTCGCGCGGAGCGCGCGCCGGCTCGCCCTGCCCGAGCTGTCGGAGGCGGCCTTCATCGCCTCGATCAGGGCACTCGTGCAGACCGACGTCGACTGGGTCCCGACCGGTTCGGACGGCGGGGAGAAGAGCCTCTACCTGCGCCCCTTCATGTTCGCCTCCGAGGTCTTCCTCGGCGTCCGTCCGGCCGCCGAGGTCACCTACTGCGTGATCGCATCGCCGGTCGGCCCCTACTTCGCCAGCGGCGTCAGGCCGGTGAGCATCTGGGTCTCCACGCACTACACCCGGGCGGCCCCCGGTGGCACCGGGGCGGCCAAGTGCGGTGGGAACTACGCCGCGAGCCTCGTCGCCCAGATGGAGGGTTCCGCCAACGGGTGCGACCAGGTCGTCTTCCTCGACGCCGCTGAGCACCGGTGGGTGGAGGAGCTCGGCGGCATGAACCTGTTCTTCGTCCTCCGGGACGGGTCGATCGTCACCCCCGAGCTGACCGGGACCATCCTCGAGGGGGTGACCCGGGCCTCCGTCATCGAGCTGGCCAAGGACCTGGGCCACGAGGTCCTGGAGCGGCAGGTCTCGCTGAAGGAGTGGCAGGACGGGGCCGGCACCGGAGAGCTCGCCGAGGTGTTCGCCTGCGGCACGGCGGCGGTCGTCACCCCCATCGGGCGCCTCGCCTGGGAGGGGGGCGAGGTCCACGTCGGGGACGGCCGGGGCGGGCCGGTCGCGCTGGCGCTGCGCGCCGCGCTGCTGGACGTCCAGTACGGCCGCGCCGAGGACGCCCGGGGGTGGCTGACCCGCCTCGCCTGAGGGGTGGCGCCCGTTCACATGGCGAGACGGGGGTTTCGGTGAGTGGACCCGGCATGCGACGGTGTGGCTGTGAAGCCTGTGACCGCAGTGGCTACCGCCACACTGATCATTCCCTAGGCGCGACGAGCACCTCCTCGTCGCGCAGACCTCCCGTACCCGGGGGGTCTTTTTGTTTCCCGTTCACACCCCGAACGGGACGACACCGGCGGGCACGGAGACACATCGAGACCGACAGCAGGCTTCACAGCAAGCTCCAGCCCATGGCAGTGGTGCGTGACGCGCGCCGCGACGAGGCAAGGAATCGCGCATGTCCGACCTGCACGTCTACGACACCACGCTTCGCGACGGCGCCCAGCAGGAGGGGCTCAACCTCTCGGTGGCGGACAAGCTGGCCATCGCCCGGTACCTCGACGAGCTGGGGGTCGGTTACATCGAGGGGGGCTGGCCCGGCTCCAACCCCAAGGACACGGAGTTCTTCGCCCGCGCCCGGCAGGAGCTGAGCCTGCAGCTCGCCACCCTGGCGGCGTTCGGGGCGACCCGGCGGCCCGGGACGAGCGCCGCCGCCGACCCGATGGTGCGCGCCCTGCTCGACTCGGGGGCACCCGTGGTGACCCTGGTCGCCAAGGCGCACGTGCGGCACGTCACGGACGCGCTGCGCACCACCGGCGCAGAGAACCTCGAGATGGTCCGCGACACGGTCGCCTTCCTCACCGGGGAGGGCAGGCGCGTCTTCGTCGACGCGGAGCACTTCTTCGACGGGTATGCCGCTGACCGCGCCTACGCGCTCGAGGTGGTCCGGGTCGCGGCGGCTGCCGGCGCCGAGGTCGTCGCACTCTGTGACACCAACGGCGGGATGCTGCCTCCCCAGGTCGCCGACGTGGTGCGCGACGTGGTCGGGAGCACGGCAGCCCGGCTGGGCATCCACTGCCACAACGACACCGGCTGCGCCGTGGCGAACTCGATGGCCGCCGTCGCCGCCGGGGCCACCCACGTGCAGGGCACCGTCAACGGGTACGGGGAGCGCACCGGTAACGCCGACCTGCTGACCGTCGTCAGCAACCTCCAGCTCAAGCAGGGCCACGACCTGCTGGCGCCGGAGCGGCTCCGGGAGGCGACCCGCATCGCCCACGCGATCAGCGAGGTCGCCAACGTGCCCCCGCACAGCCGTCAGCCCTATGTCGGGGCCAGCGCCTTCGCCCACAAGGCGGGCCTGCACGCCAGCGCGCTCAAGGTCGACCCGGACCTCTACCAGCACATCGATCCCGAGAGCGTGGGAAACCGGATGCGCACCCTCGTCTCGGACTTGGCGGGCCGGGCCAGCATCGAGCTGAAGGCCCGGGAGGTGGGGATCGACCTCTCCGGTCACCCGGAGCTCGTAGCCGAGGTCCTTGCCGAGGTCAAGGACCTCGAGCTGCAGGGCTTCACCTTCGACGCGGCCGACGCATCCTTCGAGCTGCTGCTGCGCAACGCCGTGGCCGGCGAGCCGATCTCGTACTTCGGTGTCGAGTCGTGGCGGGTCATCACCGACGCCCGGGGGGCGGGCGAGGCCACGTCGGAGGCAACCGTCAAGGTCACCGCGGACGGGCGTCGGTGGGTGGCGACGGGGGAGGGCAACGGGCCGGTCAACGCGCTGGACCACGCGCTCCGGCAGGCGCTCTCCGGCGTGTACCCGGAGATCGACAAGCTCGAGCTCATCGACTTCCGGGTGCGCATCCTCGACGCGGCCCACGGCACGGACGCGGTCACCAGGGTCCTCATCGAGACCTCGGACGGCGAGAGCTCGTGGGACACGGTCGGCGTGGCGCCCAACGTCGTCGAGGCGTCGTGGCAGGCGCTCGTCGACGGGATCACCTATGGACTGCTCAGGCACGAGGTGCCGGCCCGCCGGGCCGGGTGAGGATGCGGACGAGACGGCGGCAACCCCCGAGGGACCGCCCCCACTGACCCCGTGCCAGCGTGTGTGAGGCTTGGCCCGTGATCCGCCGCGTGCTCACCGCCACCAGCGCCGCCGCGGTCGCCGTTGCCCTCACGGCCACGTCGACCGGTCCCCTATCGGCGAGTCCGGGCGAGCAGGAGGGGTGGTACCTCGCGCTCGGCGACTCCCTCGCCGCCGGGTATCAACCGGGCCGGGGAGACAGCAGGACCGGCGGCTACGCCGGCCGCGTCCTCGAGTCGGTCCGGGCGCAGTCGCCCCGGACGCGGCTCGTCAACATGGGGTGCTCGGGGGAGACGACGACGACGCTCATCGGCGGGGGGACCTGCCGCTACGAGCAGGGGTCCCAGCTCGGCGCGGCCGCGGCGTTCCTCGAGGCCCACCCCACGAGCACCCGTCTCGTCACGGTAGATATCGGCGCCAACAACGTCACGCCCTGCGCCGGTGGGGGCATCGACCCAGCCTGCGTGGCGACCCGCGCCCTGACCGTGCGGCGCGAGCTGACCGGCATCCTCGCGCGGTTGCGCCGGGCCGCTCCCGACGTGCACATCGTCGTGCTGAACTACTACGACGCGTTGCTGGCCACTTGGCTCGCCGGCCCCGGGGCAGCCGCCCTCGCGTCGGGCTCGGTCACCCAGCTCGACGTCCTCAACGCCGCCATCGCGGAGTCCGCCTCGAGTGCCGGTGCCCGCCTCGCCGACGTCGCTGCGGCCTTCCACACGCCGACGACCGTGACGGTCCTGCTCGACGGGCGCGCGATGCCGCTGAATGTCGCGCTCGTATGCCAGTGGACGTGGATGTGCGCCTCGGGTGACATCCATGCGAACGACACCGGGTATGCCGTCATCGCCAGCGCCGTCAACGCCGTCCGGTAGGGGCCCGGTCGCCACCCGGGTGCGGCACCCGGCAGCGGCAGTACTCTCGACCCGTGCGCATCGCGAGGTACACGACAGGTGAGGACCCGGCATACGGGATCGTGGAGGGGCTGGCGGGCGAGGAGGTGGTCCTGCGCCTGCACGGCGACCCGCTCTACGTCGGCATCGTGCCGACCGAGGAGGTGGTGGCCCTCGCCGACGTCCGCCTGCTGGCGCCGGTCATCCCGCGCAGCAAGGTGGTCGGGATCGGGCGCAACTACGCCGACCACGCGAAGGAGCTCGGCAACGACGTGCCCGCCGAGCCGCTGATGTTCCTCATCCCCAACACCGCGGTGGTGGGTCCGGGCGACCCGGTCGTCATGCCGCCGCAGAGCAGCAACGTCCACTACGAGGGCGAGCTCGCGGTCGTCATCGGCAAGATCTGCAAGGACGTCAGGCCGGAGGAGGCGCTCGACTGCGTCTACGGCTACACCTGCGCCAACGACGTGACGGCCCGCGACCTGCAGAGCTCCGACGGTCAGTGGGCGCGGGCGAAGGGCTTCGACACCTTCTGCCCGATCGGTCCGTGGATCGAGACCGAGCTCGACCCGGCAGCGCTGCACCTGACGACGCGGCGGGACGGCGAGGTGGTCCAGGACGGCACGACGGCGGACATGGTCCACGGCGTCGCGGCGCTGATCGTCCACGCGTCGGCGGCGTTCACCCTGCTGCCCGGGGACGTCATCCTCACCGGGACGCCGGCCGGTGTCGGCCCGGTGGAGGCCGGCCAGCGGGTGGAGGTCGAGATCGAGGGGATCGGCACGCTGGGCAACCCCTTCGTCCGGCGCTAGCGTCGCGGCCACCGCGCCCGCAGGCACTACGCTGGCCGGACCATGATCGACCCTCCCGGCGACGACCCCGGTCGCCGCCTCCCCCCTGCCGCCGGGGGCCCCCGTCCCGTCCGGTTGCGCGTCGCGCCCTCCCCGACCGGGGACCCGCACGTCGGCACGGCATACATGTCGTTGTTCAACCTCGCGTTCGTGCGCCAGCAGGGGGGCCAGTTCGTCCTGCGGGTCGAGGACACCGACCGGGCCCGCTTCCGTGGCGACAGCGAGCAGCAGGTCTTCGACACCCTGCACTGGCTGGGTCTCACGTGGGACGAGGGCCCCGACATCGGCGGCCCGTACGCGCCGTACCGGCAGTCGGAACGGCTGTCCCACTACCAGCCCTACGTCCACCGGCTGCTCGCCGACGGCCGCGCCTACCACTGCTGGTGCTCGACGCAACGCCTCGCCGAGATGCGCGAGGCGCAGCAGCGGGCGAAGCTGCCGACCGGCTACGACCGGCTCTGCCTGGGCCTGACTCGGCAGGCGCGCGCGGAGCTGCCCGGCTACAGCGAGACGCCGGTGGTGCGCATGCTCATCCCGGACGACGTCGAGACCCGCTTCACGGACCTCATCCGCGGCGAGGTCAACGCCCCGGTGCCGGACGACCAGGTGATCCTCAAGGCCGACGGGTTCCCGACCTACCACCTCGCCGTCGTCGTCGACGACCACGAGATGAGGATCACCCACGTCGTGCGCGGCGAGGAGTGGATCAGCTCGACGCCCAAGCACCTCCTGCTCTACCGGTGGCTGGGGATCGACCCCCCGGCGTTCGCGCACATGCCGCTGCTGCGCAACGCGGACAAGTCGAAGATCAGCAAGCGCAAGAACCCGGCCGCGAGACTCACCTGGTTCCTCGAGCAGGGCTATCTTCCCGAGGCCCTGGTGAACTTCCTTGCCCTGCTTGCGTATCCACCGATGGACGACGAGCGCGAGGTCTTCACGTTCGAGGAGTTCGTCGGCGCATTCGACTGGGCGAAGGTCAACCCGGTCGGGCCGGTCTTCGACCTGGACAAGCTCGGGTGGCTCAACGGCGTCCACATCCGTGCCCTCGAGCTGGGGGACTTCGCCGCACGGCTGCTGCCGTTCCTCGAGGGAGCCGGCATCCTGCCCCCCGGCCCGTCCCTGGGCGAGCTCGGTCGGCTCCAGCAGGTCGCCGCGCTGATCCAGACCCGCGTCGCCCTCCTCCGCGAGGCGATCCCTCTCGTCGCCCCGTTCTACCTTCCCGACGACGCCCTGCCCGTCGCCGAGGACGCCCGCGCGCAGCTCGGCCCGGACGCCGCCGGTGTCCTCGACGCCGCCATCGAGACGCTGGACGACATCGACGACGACGCCGGGGGACTGCTCGGGAGCGAGCCGGCGTGGGAGGCGGTGGCCATCGAGGTCGCCCTGCGCTCGGCGCTGGTCGATGGCCTGCGGCTCAAGGCCAGGGTGGCGTTCGGTCCCCTGCGCACCGCGGTGTCGGGCCAGCGGGTGTCGCCGCCGCTGTTCGAGTCGATGCAGATCCTCGGGAAGGCCTCGACCCTCGCACGCCTCCGGGCGCTGCGCTCGACCCTGGTCGCGACCGGCCCTGATTTGGGGGCCTGACGAGCGGGCCGGTAGTATCGCTCCCCGGTTCACCCCCCCGAAGGTCCACCCGGACCACGCGGTGGTGATACCCCAATGGGGTATGGTGTAATTGGCAGCACGACTGATTCTGGTTCAGTTAGTCTAGGTTCGAGTCCTGGTACCCCAGCACGTGCACCGACGGCCCGTCCCTGGCGTCGGTAGGCCCCCCTGGGCCGGACGCCGATTCGGAGAAACCCCGCCCCACCGGTAAGGTTTCCTGCGTTGTCCGGCCACCCGCCGACCGCCTCGCGGGGCCCGGACGCGAGCTAGGGCCCCGTTGTGTAGCGGCCTAGCACGCCGCCCTCTCAAGGCGGTAGCGCGGGTTCGAATCCCGTCGGGGCTACCACTCGGGACTCGGACCCGACAGGGTGTCCTTGGCCGTCCACCGGCCCCTCAGCCGAGGGCGCGCAGCCGGGGGAGGACCTGCCCGGCGAAGGTCGTGAGGAACCGTGACTGGTCGTCGCCGGGTCCGTGGAAGACGAGGTGGTTGAAC
>JBPCOG010000166.1:0-12437 GCA_051000455.1 Lapillicoccus sp.
GTCAGTCGTGGCTGGGGGGACCGCGCGCTGCCGGCCACGACTGACCCCTCGAGGCCGGGCGCGGGACGGTGGGGCGGGCCGCGCCCGAAGCGCCCGCCGGCCGACCGGCATACCCGGCGTAGCCTTCCCCCGTGGGCGCGGCGGGCACGGACCAGGGGTACCCGCTGTTCGCCGTCCCCGAGGACCTCGAGGAGCTGCGGGCCGCGGTGCGTGCCGTCGCGGAGGCGAAGATCGCGCCGCACGCCGCGCAGGTGGACGAGCGCAGCGAGTTCCCGCAGGCTGCCCACGACGCGCTCGTCGCCGCCGACTTCCATGCACCCCACATCGGGGCCGAGTACGGCGGGGTGGGCGCGGGTGCGCTGGCCACCTGCATCGTCATCGAGGAGGTCGCCCGGGTCTGTGCGTCGAGCTCCCTGATCCCCGCGGTCAACAAGCTCGGGACCATGCCGCTGGTGCTGCGCGGGTCCGAGGACCTGCGGCGTCGCTACCTGCCGCCGGTCGCGTCCGGGGAGGCGATGTTCTCCTACGCCCTGTCGGAGCGGGAGGCGGGCTCCGACGCGGCCTCGATGCGGACGCGGGCCCGGGAACAGCCGGACGGGTCCTTCGTGCTCGACGGCCAGAAGTCGTGGATCACCAACGCGGGGGTCTCGCAGTACTACACGGTCCTCGCCGTCACCGACCCGGACGGTGAGCGAGGCAGCAACGTCACCGCCTTCGTCGTCGAGCGGGACGACGAGGGGTTCACCTTCGGGGGCAAGGAACGCAAGCTCGGCATCAGGGGCAGCCCCACCCGGGAGCTGCACTTCGACAACGTCCGGCTCCCCGGTGACCGCGTCGTCGGCGTCCCGGGGGAGGGTCTGCGGACCGCGCTGCTCACCCTCGACCACACCCGGGTGACCATCGGCGCACAGGCCGTCGGCATCGCCCAAGGCGCGCTGGACTTCGCCGTGGGCTACGTCAAGGAGCGCCGCCAGTTCGGCCGGCCCATCGCACAGTTCCAGGGCGTCGAGTTCATGCTCGCCGACATGGCGATGGCCCTCGAGGCGGCCCGCCAGCTCGTCTACGTCGCCGCAGCGAGGTCCGAGCGGGACGACCCGGACCTCGCGTTCTTCGGGGCGGCGGCCAAGTGCCACGCCAGCGACGTCGCCATGCGGGTGACGACGGACGCGGTGCAGCTGCTCGGCGGAGCCGGCTACGTCAGGGACTTCCCGGTGGAGCGGATGATGCGGGACGCGAAGGTCACCCAGATCTACGAGGGCACCAACCAGATCCAGCGCCTCGTCATGGCCCGGCGGCTGCTGGCGTAGGGCCGGGCGGGCGCCGTCGCTGCGTCTACGATGACCGCTGAACCCGAACCCCCGAGAGGCATCCGGTGCAGGAGCAGCAGCGCGTCATCGCCGTCGTGGTGACGTGGAACCGCCGGGCACTGCTCGCCGAGGCGCTCCAGGCGCTGCAGGAGCAGACCGTCCCGGTCACCCGGATCATCGTCGTCGACAACGCGTCCGACGACGGCACGGGCTCGATGCTCTCGGCGCAGTTCCCCGACGTCGAGGTCGTCCGGTCGCAGGTCAACACCGGCGGCGCGGGGGGCTTCGCCATCGGGATCGACCGGGCCCTCACCCACGAGAGCGACGCCCTCTGGCTGATGGACGACGACACCGTCGCCCGTCCGGGGGCGCTCGACGCCCTGGTGCAGGCCAGGGTCGGCTACGCAACCGGCACACCGTCGCTCGCGCCGCCCGCGCTCGTGGCGAGCCGGGTGGTCTGGACCGACGGGCGCGAGCACCCGATGAACACCCCACGGGCCAAGGCGGCCGCGTCCCGCGAGGAGCGGGCGAGCGCCCAGCGGGCCGGCTGCACCCCGATCCGCACGGCGTCGTTCGTCTCCGTCCTCCTCGACACCGCGAGGGTCCGCGAGGTAGGCCTGCCGATCGCGGACTACTTCCTGTGGAACGACGACTTCGAGTACTCCGCCCGTCTCGTCAGGGGCCGGCGCGGGATCTGCTGTCCCACCTCCGTCGTCGTGCATAAGACGGCCAGCTTCGGGGGGGCCGACGCCGACCCCGGCGAGCGGTTCTTCTTCGAGGTGCGCAACAAGGTATGGACGTTCACCCGGGCGCACGGGCTCAACCCGGCGGAGAAGGTCCTCTACGGCGGGTCCACGGCACGGCGCTGGGCGAGGACCATCGCGCGGTCGGACAACCGCCCGGTGCTGCTGCGGGGGCTGGCCAAGGGCCTCGGCGCCGGCCTGCGGAACCGGCCCCGGGACAGCGCGACCCTCATCGCCGACTCGGTGGAGCAGCATGGCTGAGGCTTTCAGCGTCCTCATGTGCTGCTACCGGGGCGACGCCCCGGACGCGCTCGAGGCGGCCTTCCGCTCCGTCACGGACGGGCAGACCCGCCGTCCGGACGAGGTGGTGCTCGTGCAGGACGGACCCGTGCTCCCGGTGCTCGCGGGGCGGATCGCCACACTGGTGGAAGGCTCCCCGGTTCCTACCCGGCTCGTCACCCTCGAGACCAACGTCGGACTCGGCACGGCACTGACCCGCGGGCTGGAGGCCTGCGCCCACGACATCGTCGCCCGGATGGACGCCGACGACATCTCGCTGCCGCACCGCTTCGCCACCCAGATCCCGGTCGTCGAGGGCGGGATCGACATCGTCGGTTCCTCGCTGCTCGAGTTCGGCGAGTCCCCGGACGACATCGTCGGCCGGCGGGTCCCGCTGCTCCAGAGCGACGCCATCCTCAGGAGCTCGCGGTTCCACCAGACCTTCAACCATCCGACGGTCGTCTACCGTGCCTCCCAGGTCCGCGCGGCCGGGGGCTACGAGGACCTGCCCTCGCTCGAGGACTACCTGCTCTTCGCCAAGATGATCATGCACGGTGTCACCGTCGCCAACATCGAGGAGCCGCTCGTGCTCTACCGGGTGGGGGAGGGGGCCTACGCGCGGCGGGGGGGCTGGGCGCTCCTGCGCTCGGAATGGCAGCTGCAGCGGCGCTTCCGCTCGATGGGCTTCACCACGAGGACCCAGTGGGCCCGCAACGTCCTCGTCCGTGGCACCTACCGGGTGGTGCCCGAGCAGGTCCGCCGGACGGCATACCGGACCCTCCTCGCCCGCCGCGGCGAGCGCCGCCGGTAGCCCTGCCCGAGCCGGGCAGCCCCCCCCGGGGCACCGTGCCCGGGTCAGCCGGCCTGGCCGGGAACCGTGGTCCCCGCCGGTGGGACCGACATGGGCTCGTCGTTCCGCAGCATCGTGAACAGGGTCCGCGCCTGCTCGGAGTTGAGCTTGACGGCGACCCCGGCGTTGCGGGTCTGCAGCGCGGCGTTCTCCACCGGCACGGTGAGCGAGAGCCCGTCGCCGTTGCTGACGGAGCGCATGGCCTGCAGCACCCGGACGGCGTCGGACAGCGAGGTCGTCTCGCCGACCGTCAGCCCGCCGGCGGCCGCGTCGGCGAAGCCCTTGTACCGCCACGGCGGCAGCACGGTCGAGGGGGTCACCGCCTTCTTCATCACCGCGCCGAGGAACTGGCGCTGCCGGTCCGCCCTGCCGAGGTCGCCGCGGGGGTCGTTGTAACGCGAGCGGACGTAGCCGAGTGCCTGCGGCCCGCTCAGCGTCTGGCACCCCTTCTTGAGGTCGATGCCGGCCAGGGGGTCCTGCATGTCCGTCGCCACGCAGATGTCGACGCCACCGAGGCTGTCGACGATCGAGGCGAACCCGCCGAAGCCGATCTCGACGTACCCGTCGACGTGGATGCCGGTGAGCTGCTCGACGGTCTCGGTCAGCAGCTTCGCGCCGCCGAAGGCGTAGGAGGCGTTGATCTTGTTGCTGCCCTTGCCGGGAATCGGCACGTAGGAGTCCCGGGGGATGGAGATGATCGAGGGCTTGCCCCCGCTCTGCGAGACGTGGACCAGCAGGATCGAGTCCGTCCGCTTCCCGCCGTCGGCGGGCCCCGTCGAGAGCTGCTGCTGCTGCTCCGGTGTCAGGCCCTCGCGGCTGTCGGACCCGACCAGCAGGTAGTTGTACCCCCGGGTGTCGACCGGGCGCTGGCCCTGCGGGTTGTTGCCGACCCGGGGCACGTGGTCCCACGCGTTGAGCGGCACCCACACCATGAACCCGGCCCAGGCGAGCAGGGCCAGCAGCAGGAGCCCGAGCCCGACGAGCGTCCGCCGCCGGCGCGTCCGCCGCCGTCGCGGGGAGGGTGCCGGTGCCGGTGCGCCCGGGTGGGCCGGTGCGCCAGGGTGCGAGGGACCGGCCCGGTATGCCGGTGCGCCCTGGTATGACGGACCGCCCCGGTATGCCGGTCCCGCGCGGTGCGCGGTGGGCAGCGGGGACTGCGGGACCGGGCGCCGCGGGGGCACGGGGACCGCGGTCGGCGCCCGCCGGGCCGGTGCGCGCCGAGCGCGTGCCAGTCCCCCGCGGGTGTCGACGGTGTCGGCGTCGTCCGGGTAGGCGTCGTCCGGGTAGGCGTCGTCCGCGTAGGGAGGCCCGTCACGACCGCTCACCGCTCGCCCTCCTCGTTCCTGGCCCAGTCCCGCATCCTGTCACGGTTGCCCGGCCCCCCCGACCGCCGTGCCGACGGGGCCGGGCGGTGCGGCGAAGGCCGGCACCGACGGGGCGGCGTTCAGGCTGGTCGCACCTGCTCCGGTACCCTGAGCGGACACTTGACTACTGCGGGAGATGTGAGTGAACACGGACCTTGTCGTCGTCGGCTCCGGCTTCTTCGGGCTGACGGTCGCGCAGCAGTGCGCCGAACGGTTCGGCCGGCGGGTGCTCGTCATCGACCGGCGCAGCCACATCGGCGGCAACGCCTACAGCGAGGCCGAGCCCCAGACGGGGATCGAGGTGCACCGCTACGGTGCGCACCTGTTCCACACGTCCAACACCCGCGTCTGGGACTACGTCAACACGTTCACGAGGTTCACGAACTACGTCCACCGGGTCTACACCGCGCACCAGGGCGAGGTGTACCCGATGCCAATCAACCTCGGCACGATCAACCAGTTCTTCCGGGCGGCATACTCCCCGGACGAGGCGCGCGCCCTAATCGCCGAGCAGGCCAAGGAGCTGGACGGCAAGGAGCCGGAGAACTTCGTCGAGAAGGGCGTCTCGCTCATCGGGCGCCCGCTCTACGAGGCCTTCATCGCGCACTACACGGCCAAGCAGTGGCAGACCTCGCCCGAGCAGCTGTCGGCGGACATCATCGCCCGGCTCCCGGTCCGCTACACCTACGACAACCGGTACTTCAACGACACCTACGAGGGACTGCCGACGGACGGCTACACCCGGTGGCTGGAGCGGATGGCCGACCACGACCGCATCGAGGTCCGCCTCGACACCGACTTCTTCGACACCTCGCAGCCGGTC
The DNA here is from genome assembly GCA_051000455.1 of Lapillicoccus sp. Classification (GTDB taxonomy): domain Bacteria; phylum Actinomycetota; class Actinomycetes; order Actinomycetales; family Dermatophilaceae; genus JBPCOG01. Next base: position 5,367 of record JBPCOG010000166.1, read on the forward strand.
AACAAGGACGAGGTCGTCGGCAACGTCCCGGTGCTCTACACCGGTCCGGTCGACAGGTACTTCGGGTATGCCGAGGGCCGGCTCGGCTGGCGCACGCTCGACTTCGAGGAGGAGGTGCTGCCGGTGGGCGACTTCCAGGGCACCCCGGTGATGAACTACCCGGACGAGGGCGTGCCCTTCACGAGGATCCACGAGTTCCGCCACTTCCACCCCGAGCGGGACTACCCCAGGGACAAGACGGTGATCATGCGCGAGTACTCCCGCTTCGCCGAGGGCGACGACGAGCCCTACTACCCGGTGAACACGCCCGCCGACCGGGACCGGCTGCTGAGGTACCGCGACCTCGCCAGGGCCGAGGACGGCGTGCTCTTCGGGGGCCGGCTCGGCACCTACAAGTACCTTGACATGCACATGGCCATCGGGGCCGCCCTCAGCATGGTCGACAACAAGCTGGAGGGGCACTTCACCGGGGGCCGGCAACTGAGCAGCGGAGGCGTGGACGAGTGACTGACACCGTGACCGAGAAGCCGGACACCCGGCGGCCGGAGCGCGCCCCGGCACCGGGCGACCCCGCCCAGCAGTGGCACACGGTCGCGCGGGTGGTCTTCCCGGGAAACCGTGACGAGGACACCCTGCCGCTGTACGTGGAGCACGGGCGACGGCTGGCGGCTCCGGCCGACGACGATGACACGGAGCGGGCCGCCTCCTCCGTCGCCGCCGCCACCCACGGCGAGGACGTCCGCAGCCGCCGGGCGACCGAGGTCCGGGTCGGGGCACGGTTGTCCTTCGCGACCTACTTCAACGCCTTCCCCGCGAGCTACTGGCGACGGTGGACGGTCGTCGAGAAGGTCCGCCTGCTCGTCCGGGTCACCGGAGACGCCACCGTCGTCGTGTACCGCTCGAGTGCGCGGGGCACCACCCAGCGGGTGGCCCGCCAGGGGACCCGCCACGGCAGCACGCTGCTGTTCGAGCTCGACCTCAAGCGGTTCGGCGACGGCGGCTGGTACTGGTTCGACATCATCGCCGGCAAGAAGGCGGCACACCTGGACGAGGCGGAGTGGCAGGTCCAGGGTGCGCCGGTCCGCCCGGGCAACCTGTCCATCGGGGTGACCACCCTCAACCGCCCCGACTACTGCAAGGCCCTCATCGACGTGGTGGGCTCCGCCGAGGGGCTGCGCGCCGTGCTCGACAGGCTCTACATCGTCGACCAGGGCACCGAGAAGGTCGAGGACGAGCCGGGCTGGGCGCAGTCGGCGGCCGTGCTCGGCGACCAGCTCGAGGTCATCCACCAGGCCAACCTCGGTGGGTCGGGCGGGTTCTCCCGCGGCATGTACGAGACTCTGACGGCCGGCAAGAGCCCCTACCACATGATGCTCGACGACGACGTCAACATCGAGCCGGAGGGCATCGTACGCGCCCTCACCTTCGCGAGCTACTGCCGGCGGCCGACGCTGGTCGGGGGCCACATGTTCGACATGTTCAACCGCTCGGTCCTGCACACATGGGGCGAGGAGGTCGACCAGTGGCCGTGGAAGTGGGGACCGGTCCGCGGCCTCGGCCACGGCCACGACTTCAGCGCCCACGGTCTCCGCGAGACGCACTGGCTGCACCGCAGGGTGGACGTCGAGTACAACGGGTGGTGGATGTGCCTCGTGCCCACCGAGGTCATCCGGGAGATCGGCCTGGCCCTGCCGGTCTTCATCAAGTGGGACGACGCCGAGTACGGGCTGCGGGCCAAGGCTGCCGGCTACCCGACGGTGACGCTGCCCGGGTCGGCCGTCTGGCACGTCTCGTGGGCCGACAAGGACGACACCATCGACTGGCAGGCGTACTACCACCAGCGCAACAGGATGCTCGTCGCCCTGCTGTACTCGCCCTACCGGCACGGGGGCAGGGTGCTCACGGAGAGCCTGCAGTCCGACTTCCGGCACGGGTTCTCCATGCAGTACTACGCGGAGGAGCTGCGGCTGCGGGGGCTGCGGGACCTGCTGTCCGGCCCGGAGCACCTGCACCGCTCGCTGGCCGGCACCCTGCCGCAGCTGCGCGCCGCCGCCCGCGAGTTCGACGACGCCCAGTACTCACCTGACCCGGACGCCTACCCGGTGCCCGCCCGGGCCAAGCCCCTGCGCAAGGGCCGCCAGCCCGAGCCGCCGTCCCCGCGGATGCGCATCCCGTGGGCCGCCGCCACGGCGGCCCGGCACCTGCGGCGCCCGACCCAGCTCTCCCGGCGCAAGCCCCAGGCGGTGGTGCCGCACCTGACGAGCAACTGGTGGCTGCTCGCCCAGCTGGACTCCGCGGTGGTCACCAAGGCGGACGGGACGGGGGCCGCTTGGTACAAGCGCCGGCCGGACCGGTTCCGGCGGCAGATGGCCGAGAGCGCCCGGCTGCACGCGCAGCTGCGCGCCGACTGGGCTGAGCTCTCCGGGCGCTACCGGACCGAGCTGCCCCACTTCACCTCGCTGGAGGCGTGGGCGAGGACGTTCGGTATCGACCGGGACGGCAGCGCATGAGCGCAGGCGTGGCGGCGGTCCCCGGCCCGCTCGTCAGCCCCGGACGCGGCTCCGGGCTGGTCGACGTGCCCCGATGGAGGTTCCTGCTCAAGCTGCTCGTCCGCAAGGAGCTGCGCGTCCGCTACCGCGGGTCGGTGCTCGGGCTGGTGTGGAGCTACGTCAAGCCGGGCGTCCAGCTGCTCGTGTTCTACGTGGCGATGGGCAAGTTCCTCCGCCTCGAGGACAGCCTCCCGAACTACGTCATCTACCTGTTCTCGGGCATCGTCATCGTCAACTTCTTCGGGGAGGTGTTCGGCAACACCACCCGCTCGATCGTCGCGAACGCCGACCTCGTCAAGAAGATCTACCTCCCCAGGGAGCTGTTCCCGGTCTCGAGCGTCTGGGTGGCGATCGTGCACCTGCTGCCCCAGCTGATCGTCCTCGTCCTCGCCGCCCTCGCCGCCGGGTGGCGCCCCGGCCTGACGAACCTGGTCGGCGGCCTCCTCGCCCTGCTCGTGACCATGCTCCTGGCGCTCGGGCTCGGCCTCATCTTCGGTGCCTTCAACGTCCTGTTCCGGGACTCCGAGAACATCGTCGACCTCATCCTCATGATGGCGACGTGGCTCTCGCCGGTGCTGTACACGTGGGTCCAGGTCAAGCAGGTCGTCCCGGACCTCGCCTGGCGCGTCTACCAGGCCAACCCCCTCACCACAGCCGTCGAGCTGTCCCACTACGGGTTCTGGGTCCCGACGGGGGGGGTGGCGGAGAAGTTCCGTGACGGGGGGCCGATGGCCCCCGGGTACGCGTGGTTCGGCCTGTTCGGTCTCGTCGTCAGCCTCCTCGTCCTCGCCGTGGGGCAGTTCACCTTCCGCCGGCTCGAGGGCCGCTTCGCCCAGGAGCTGTGAGGGCATGGTCACCGCGGTCGAGGTCAGTCATGTCACGAAGCAGTTCACCCTCCGGCACACCCGGTCGATGAAGGAGCTGATCGTCTGGACCCTGCGGGGGCGGGGCGCGGAGCTGTCCAACAGCTTCCGCGCGCTGGACGACGTGAACTTCACGATCGCCCGGGGGGAGTCGATCGGGCTGCTGGGACTCAACGGGTCGGGCAAGTCGACGATGCTCAAGCTGATCTCCGGCGTGATGCTGCCCGACTCCGGCCGGATCGGGGTCAGGGGACGGGTCGCCGGGCTGATCGAGGTTGGTGCCGGCTTCCACCCGGACCTGACCGGTCGCGAGAACGTCTACCTCAACGGAGCGATCCTCGGGATGAGCGAGAAGGACATCGACTCCCGGTTCGACGCGATCGTCGCCTTCAGCGAGATCGAGAGGTTCATCGACACCGAGGTGAAGTTCTACTCCTCGGGGATGTTCCTCCGGCTCGCCTTCTCCGTCGCGGCGCACAGCCAGCCCGACATCTTCCTCATCGACGAGATCCTCGCCGTGGGAGACGAGCCCTTCCAGAAGAAGTGCCTCAAGCGGATCGCCGAGCTGCGCAAGCAGGGCCAGACGCTCGTCATCGTCAGCCACGACCTCGACATGGTCCAGAAGGTGGCCGACCGGGGCGTCGTCCTGGAGAACGGCGTCCTCATCGCGGACGCGCCCATCGCCCAGGCCGTCGCCCGGCTCAGGGGCAGGTCCGCATGAGCGACCTGTCCCACCTTCGCGTCGCGGCGATCGTGCCGTGCCACAACGAGGAGGTCGCCGTCGCCAAGGTGGTAACCGACCTCCGGGCGGCCGTCCCCGGGATCGTCGTCTACGTCTACGACAACCTCAGCACCGACGACACGGTCGGGGAGGCGCACCGGGTCGGGGCGGTCGTGCGACAGGAGGGCCTCAAGGGCAAGGGCAACGTGGTGCGGCGTGCCTTCGCCGACATCGACGCCGACGTGTACGTCCTCATCGACGGTGACGACACCTACGACGCGGCGGCGACCCCGGCGATGATCCAGACCCTGATCGACGGCCCCTACGACCATGTGCTCGGTGTGCGCACGCCCGTCGAGACCGCCCAGGGCGCCTACCGTCCCGGCCACGAGCGGGGCAACCGGCTGCTCAACGGGCTCGTCGGGTCGGTCTTCGGCACCAACGTCAAGGACATGCTCAGCGGGTTCCGGGTGTTCTCGCGCCGCTTCGTCAAGAGCTTCCCCGCGGTGTCCCGCGAGTTCGAGATCGAGACCGAGCTCACGGTGCACTCCCTGCACCTGCGCGTGCCGCAGACGCTGATTGAGGTCGGGTTCCGGGACCGGGCGGAGGGGAGCGAGTCGAAGCTGCGCACCTATCGGGACGGGTCGAAGATCCTCTCGCTGATCGTCGGCCTGGCCCGCCACGAGCGGCCGGTGGCGTTCTATGGGTCGTTCGGCACGCTGGCGCTGCTGGTCTCGCTCGTGCTCATCGTGCCGATCATCGTCGAGTTCGCCAGGACCGGGCTCGTCCCCCGGTTCCCCACCCTGATCCTCGCCTTCACCTTGGTGATGGTCGGCACGCTGGCGTGGACGGCGGGGCTGATCCTCGACGGCATCCGCAAGTCCCGGCACGAGCTGGCCCGCCTGACCTACCTCCGCTACCCCGCAGTCGAGGCGTGCCCGCCCGATGACTGACCTCGCAGAACGCCCTGTCCTGGCGCCGGCCACGAGTCCGCGACGGCCTCGTTGGGGCGCCGCGTCGGCGACGTTCGCCGTGGTCTCCCTGCTCTTCGGGACGCTGTTCGCCCTGCTCGTCCCGTCCTTCTGGGGGCACGACGAGATCAGCCACTTCTCCCGCGCCTACCAGGTCGCCCACGGGGGGATCCTGCCCGAGCAGATCTACTCGGACCCACGCGGCCTCTCGTTCGGTGGCCGGGTGCCGTCCACCATCGTGGACCTCATGGACCTCGCGTTCGAGGACTTCTACAACAACCCCCCGGAGCCGGCACCGATGGTGGCCGACCCCTCGGCATACGACCGGCTCGGCGGGTACCCGGTGAGCAGCCAGACCCGGGACCAGTGGTTCACCAACACGGCCGCGTACTCCCCGGTCCCCTACCTCCCGGCCGTCGCGTCGATCCGCGCCAGCGAGGCGCTGGGCTTCTCCGTCCGGCGCACCCTGACCTCCGCGCGGCTCGCCGGCCTGCTGTTCTCCACGCTCGTGATCGCGCTTGCCCTGCAGTCGCTCAAGGGTCGCCGGTTGGCCTGGCTGGGGGTCGCGGTGGGGCTGGTGCCCATGTCGGTGTTCCTCTCCGGGACCGTCACCGCGGACACGATGACGAACGCGGTCGCCTTCCTCGTCTCCGTGCTGTTCATCAAGGCCCGGTTCCTCGGCGAGCGTCTCTCGAGGGTCGAGTCCTTCGCCCTGCTCGCCGGCGTCATCGTGCTCCCGCTGTGCAAGCCGCTGTACGTCCTGCTCGCCCTGCTCGCTGCCCTCGTGCCCCGGGACCGGTTGTCCGGTCTGCCGGCGGTCCGGCTCGTCCCGCAGGCCGCAGCGGTGCTCTCGCTCGCGCTGCTGGCGGCCTGGACGTCCGTGTCGGCGGTGACGACGAACGGGATGGGCGCCATGCGCCCCCAGGCGCAGTGGCACTCGGTGCTCCCCGCGCAGCAGATGGCCGGGGTGCTGGCCCAGCCGGTCGGCTTCCTCCGCACGTTCCTGCGCACGATCGTCCTGCGCTCCGATCTGTACTACGTGCAGTTCTTCGGCGAGCTCGGCTCCGGCTGGGTCAAGGTACCAGCCCTCTCGGTGGTCCTCGCCAGCCTGGCCCTGCTCGTCGCCTTCGGGATCTCCGAGCGGCTGCAGCCGCCACGATGGGTCATGTGGACGTGCTCGCTGGTGGTCCTGCTCACGGTGGGGGTCATCTTCGGGACGCTGTACCTGTCCTTCTCCCCGGTGGGCTTCTACATCATCGACGGCGTGCAGGGGCGCTACTTCCTGCCCCTGACACTGGTCGTCGGCGCCGTCCTGCTGCGGCTGGTCCCCCTGCGCTTGGCCGGCCCGGGCGGCCAGCTCGCCGTCCGCGGCCCGGCGATCGCGGTCGTCATCCTGTCGGTCGGCGCGCTGACGGCCGCGCTGCTGCGCTACCTGCTGGTCCTGCACGGGTGGGTCTGAGCGGCCTCGGCCGACCGGCGGCTCAGGTGTAGGTGACCGTGGGAGGCGCGCCGTTCAGCGGGAAGTCGATGCGACCACCCTGGAACAGCTGGTATGCGGTGGTGGCGTCGGCACTGCGCAGCTCGTTGGTCGTGGGGTAGCCGAGGCGGGAGCCGGGGCCGCCCCGCTGCTCGTACACCGAGCGGATCCCCCCGTGCGTCTCCTGGGCCGAGGTGGTCGCGGACCACCAGACCCGCGCCCCGGCGAACACCTGCGACGCGCCGCCGGGCGAGGCGAGCTCGTCGGACGTCGGGAAGCCGAGGAAGGAGGCCGGACCGGCCGCGGCCTCGTAGAAGGCCCGGATCGCTCCGTGCACCTCGTGAGCTCCGGTGGCGGCCGACCACCAGACCCGGGCGTTGTCGAACGTCTGCGAGACACCGCTGCGCGCCTCGGGGACCTCGGTGGTCGTGGGGAAGCCGATCGCCGACGCGAGGGCGCCCTTCGAGTCCCAGTAGCCGCGGATGGCGCC
>JBPCOG010000418.1:0-7670 GCA_051000455.1 Lapillicoccus sp.
CCGCAGGTTACCGGAGCCGGCGCGCCGCGAAGAAATCGACGAGCACCCGCGCGCACTCGGCCTCCCGCACCCCACCGACCACCGCGGCCCGGTGTGTCGCCCGCGGGTCGCGCACGATGTCCCAGACCGACCCGCAGGCACCGAGCTTCGGGTCCCAGGCGCCCAGCACGACGGTCGCGACCCGCGCGAGGACGACGGCCCCCGCGCACATCGGGCACGGCTCCAGCGTCACGACGAGCGTGCAGCCGGTCAGGCGCCAGAGCCCGGTATGCCGTGCGGCATCGCGCAGTGCCACGACCTCGGCGTGCGCGGTCGGGTCACCTTCTGCCTCACGCGAGTTGGCGCCCTCGCCGATGACCTCGCCGTCCGCCGACACGACTACGGCGCCGACCGGGACGTCGCCGTCCCAGCCCGCCGCGGCCGCGAGGTCGAGCGCGCGTCCCATCCACCCGGCATACCGGGGGTCGGGGGCGGGGCTGCCGGCGAGCGTCACGCGATAAGTTTCGCCCATGCGCGTGCACATCGCCGACCACCAGCTCGTCTCGCACAAGCTGACCTACCTGCGCGACAGGCGGACCGACTCCCCAACCTTCCGCAGGCTGGTCGACGAGCTCGTGACGCTGCTGGCCTACGAGGCCACCCGGGACGTGCGCGTCGAGCCGTTCGAGATCGAGACACCCGTGGCACCGACGACGGGCATCCGGCTGGCCAGCCCCAAGCCGCTGGTCGTCCCGATCCTGCGCGCCGGGCTCGGCATGCTCGAGGGGATGGTGCGGCTGCTGCCGACCGCCGAGGTCGGCTTCCTCGGGATGATGCGCAACGAGCAGACCCTCGAGGCGGTGACCTATGCGAACCGCCTGCCGGACGACCTGTCGGGGCGCCAGTGCTACGTGCTCGACCCGATGCTGGCGACGGGCGGGACGCTGGCGATGGCCATCGGCTACCTCGTCGAGCGGGGGGCCGACGACATCACGGCGATCACCCTCCTCGCCGCCCCGGAGGGCATCGCCCACGTCGAGGCGCAGCTCGGCGAGCTGCACGTGCCCGTCACCCTGGTGACCGGTGCGGTCGACGACCGGCTGAACGAGCAGGGTTACATCGTGCCCGGCCTCGGTGACGCCGGCGACCGCCTCTACGGCCTGGTCTGACCGGCGCGCCTCCTCGGGCTCGCCGCCCGCGTCGGACAGACTGGTTCTTGAGGTCGGGCCCGGCCTGCCAGTACCCGAGGAGCATCCATGCAGCGCGCCAGGAAGGTCCTGTGGTGGCTGCTGGCCGGGTTCGTCGTGTACGCGATCCTCAAGTCCCCGGCACAGGCCGCCGACATGGTGCGGACCGCTTTCGACATCATCGCGCAGGGCTTCCAGAGCATCATCAAGTTCTTCGACGCGCTGCTGCGACGGGGGTAGTCGCCCGCCTTGGGCCCTCGTGACCAGCCGGCACTGCAGCGCTACCTCCTCGACGGAGAGCGCATCGTCATCGCCGTGCACCACCACTGGGTCAAGGTCACCGAGCCCGTGCTCTCCGCGCTCGCCGGTCTCGCCGTCGCGGTCTGGGTCGACGTCACCGTCCCCGCCTCGCTCGGCGCGGCCGGCAATGCGGCGTGGTGGCTGTGGTTCGTCGTGCTCGGCAGGGCGCTCTGGAAGCTGTTCGAGTGGCGCCACGAGTGGTTCGTGGCGACCGACAAGCGGCTCCTGCTGACCCACGGGCTGCTCACCCGCCGGGTGGCGATGATGCCGCTGCAGAAGGTCACCGACATGTCCTACAGCCGCTCGGTCCCCGGCCGCCTCTTCGGCTACGGCAAGTTCGTCATGGAGAGTGCCGGGCAGGACCAGGCGCTCCGCGAGATCAACTGGCTCAATGACCCCGACCACACCTACCGGGCGATCTGCGCGGAGATCTTCGGCGTCGAGGACCACGAGCGGGTCCCGGCGGAGGAGAGTCGAGCTGAGGCGATCCCGGTGCGCCCCGGCGGGCCGGCCCCCGACCGCTGGGACGTCCCGCCGACCGGTGCGGACCAGGGACCGCACGGGCGCGGCGGTGACACGGGACCCATACCGAGCTCCCAGCCCGGAGACGACTAGGACGCAGGGAGGCGACCCATCGCTGGCCCGGCCGGGTCCGGTCCGGAGGAGGTCCGGTCCGGAGGAGGTCCGGTCCGGGCAGGCACGCCGGGCAGGTCAGCTCAACGCGACCAGACCCATGACCCCGACGGCGTAGAGCACCAGGACGACGACCGAGTCGATGCCCATCCGCAGGATCTGGCGCCGAGGCCGGAAGACGAGGCCCGCCAGGTACACCGCGGAGAGCAGGGCACCCAGCGCCGTGAGGTACCGGTCGCTGGCGTGCGCGCTGGGCAGGACCGCCTTGCCGCTGATGAGCGTGACGAGGAGGAACAGGACGGGGAGGAACGCGTTGCCCCCGAAGATGTCGCCCATCGCCAGCTTGAAGTCGCCGCCGCGTGCGGCCGTCAGGCCGGTCGACAGCTCGGGCAGTGACGTCGCCGCAGCCAGGACGGTGGAGCCGAAGAGGACACCGGACAGCCCGAGGTTCCCGAAGAAGGCCTCACCGCTCTTCTCGATGCTGACCCCGGCGCCGAGGGTCAGCAGCGCGGCCACGCCGAAGACCGCCCCGACCCGGGTGGTGCTGGCGCCGCTCCTGGTCGCCCGCTGCTCGTTCTTCGTGCGGGTGTGGCCACGCGGGTGTTCCTGGCTCTCGGGCGCCTCGCCGCTGTCCGTCCAGGGCAGGCGCTGGCCCGGTCCCCCGATGAGCTTGAGCCCGACGACCCAGATGATGACGATGAGGACCGGTCCCGGGGTGAGGCGGCCGAGGATGAGGCTGCCCGGCAGCTCGGACGCGGCGAGCACCACGAGCAGGACGGCGATGACGAGGGCCGCCTCGAGCACCAGTGCGACGCTGCCGGCCATGAAGGTCAGGGGGCGCCCTCCGCGGACGCCGAAGGCGTCGATGACCGCGAGTACGACCGTCTGGATGGCGATGCCGCCGAGCAGGTTCCCCACCGCGATGTCCACGTTGCCGGAGACCGACGCCGCGACGGTGATCGCGATCTCCGGCAGGTTGGTGGCCACGGCGAGCAGGATCACGCCGCCGAGGGCGGTGCCAAGGTGCAGGCGTTCGGCCAGCACGTCGGTGTAGTCCGACAGCTTGATCCCCGCTGCCCAGATCACCCCTGCCGAGCCGAGGAAGACCAGCAGTAGCAGCCATGGGGGCAGCGTCGACACGGTTCTTCCCCTTCCGCCCGGGAGGTGACGCGCGTGTCGGGCACACGCGGCCGCCACGACGCTACAACGCCTTGATGATGTCCTCGACCCGGTCCTTGGCGTCCCCGAAGAGCATCTGGCTGTTGTCCTTGAAGAACAGTGGGTTCTGCACCCCGGCATACCCGGTGTTCATGCTCCGCTTGAAGACGACGACGTCCTTGGCGTTCCACACCTGCAGGACCGGCATACCGGCGATCGGGCTGCCGGGGTCGTCGAGGGCCGAGGGGTTGACGGTGTCGTTCGCGCCGATGACGAGGACGACGTCGGTGGCGGGGAAGTCGTCGTTGACCTCGTCCATCTCCAGGACGATGTCGTAGGGCACCTTCGCCTCGGCGAGCAGGACGTTCATGTGCCCGGGCAGCCGGCCGGCGACGGGGTGGATGCCGAAGCGCACTTGTATGCCGCGCTCGCGCAGCTTGTGGGTGAGGTCCGCGACCGGGTACTGGGCACGGGCGACCGCCATCCCGTAGCCAGGGGTGATGACGACCGAGCCGGCGTCCTTGAGCAGGTCGGCGACGTCCGCGGCGTTGGTCTCCCGGTGCTCCCCGTAGTCCTTCTCGCCGCCGCTGACGGCCCCGTCGGACCCGAACCCGCCCGCGATGACGCTGACGAACGAGCGGTTCATCGCCTTGCACATGATGTAGGACAGGAACGCACCCGAGGACCCCACGAGGGCCCCGGTGACGATGAGCAGGTCGTTGCCGAGCATGAAGCCGGCCGCCGCCGCCGCCCACCCGGAGTAGGAGTTGAGCATCGACACGACGACGGGCATGTCGCCGCCGCCGATCGAGGCCACCAGGTGCCAGCCGAGCATCAGCGCCAGCACGGTCATGACGAGCAGCGGCGCCGGGTTCTCGCTCGCGACGAACCAGACGAGCAGGACAGCCGAGACGACGAGGACCAGCAGGTTGAGCAGGTGGCGGTGCGGGAGCATGAGCGGGGTGGACGGAATCCGTCCGCTCAGCTTGAGGAAGGCGACGACCGAGCCGGTCAGGGTGACCGCGCCGATGAAGATGCCCAGGAAGACCTCCACGCCGTGGATCCGCAGCGTCGCGGCGTCCATCGGCTCGTGCCGCAGGTAGCTGTTGTAGCCCACGAGCACGGCGGCGAGACCGACGAAGCTGTGCAGCATCGCGACGAGCTGCGGCATGCCCGTCATCTCCACCTTCAGCGCCCGCTGCACGCCGATGGCGGCGCCGACGAGCATCGCGACGACGATCATCCCCAGGCCCACGACACCGCTGGACCCCACGGTGAAGGCGATGGTCGCCACCAGGGCGATGGTCATGCCAACCATGCCGAACCCGTTGCCCGCCTTGGCGGTCTCGTGCCGGGAAAGGCCGGCCAGGCTGAAGATGAACAGCAGCGCCGCGATGAGGTACGCGGCCTGGACGAAGGTTGCCGACATCGCTCAGCCCCTCCGGAACATCTTGAGCATCCGCTGCGTGACGGTGAAGCCGCCGAAGACGTTGATGCTGGCGACGAGGATCCCCAGGACCGAGAGCACCGTGACGAGCGCGTTGCCGAGGCCGATCTGCAGCAGCGCCCCGACGATGATGATGCCGCTGATCGCGTTGGTCACCGACATCAGCGGGGTGTGCAGCGCATGGTGGACGTTGCGCACGACGTAGAAGCCGACGACGCACGCCAGCGCGAAGACGGTGAAGTGCGAGAGGAAGGCCGGGGGTGAGTATGCCGCCACCAGGCCGATGAGGATGGCGGCCACCACCATGACCACGTACTGGCGGCGCGGGTCCCTGGGCTTGGACTCGGGCGCGGTCCTCGCGGGCGCGGCGGGGGACGGCCGCACCGCGGCGGACACCGGGACCGGGGGTGGCGGCCAGGTCACCTCGCCGTCGCGGACGACCGTCATGCCGCGGACCACCTGGTCCGCGAAGTCGATGCTGAGGCGCCCGTCCTTGCCGGGGCACAGCAGCTTGAGCAGGTTGACGAGGTTGGTGCCGAACAGCTGTGACGCCTGCGTGGGCAGCCGGCCGGCCAGGTCGGTGTAGCCGATGACCTTGACCCCTCCCTCGGTGAGGACCAGCTCGTCCGGCTCGGAGAGCTCGCAGTTCCCCCCGTTGGCGGCGGCCATGTCGACGATGACGCTGCCCGGCTTCATCGTGCCCACCATCTCGGCGGTGATCAGGCGCGGTGCCGGCCTGCCGGGGATGAGTGCGGTGGTGATGATGATGTCGACGTCCCTGGCCTGCTCGGCGTACAGCTGCATCGTCTTGCGGTTGAAGTCCTCACCCATCTCCCGGGCGTAGCCGTCGGCGCTGGGGCCCTCCTGGTCCACGTCCACCGCGAGGAACTGTCCCCCCATGGACTCGACCTGCTCGGCCACCTCCGGACGCGCGTCGAAGGCCCGCACGATGGCCCCGAGACTGCTGGCGGTCCCTATGGCCGCCAGCCCGGCGACGCCGGCGCCGATGACGAGAACCTTGGCAGGAGGCACCTTGCCGGCAGCCGTGACCTGGCCGGTGAAGAGGCTGCCGAACTCGTGGGCGGCCTCGATGACCGCCCGGTAGCCGGCGATGTTGGCCATCGAGCTGAGCACGTCGAGCGCCTGCGCACGGGAGATCCGGGGCACCGCGTCCATCGCGAGCACGGTGACCGGTCGCGCGGCGAGCTGCTCGACGAGCCCCGGGTTGATCGCCGGGGCGATGAGGCTGGCGAGGACGGCGCCGTCACGCAGGCGGGCGATCTCGTCGGCATCGGGCGCGTTGATCTTGAGGATGACGTCGCACTGCCACGCCGCGTCGGTGCCGACGACGTGGGCACCGGCGCCGGCATACGCCTCGTCGGCGAAGCTCGCCGCGCGACCGGCCCCACTCTCGACGGCGACCTCGAAACCGAGCGACCGGATCTGCTCCACGGTCCTGGGCGTCGCGGCCACGCGCGCCTCGCCGGCACGCGTCTCCCGAGGAACACCAATCAGCACGGCATCTCCCACCAACGATCGGACAGAACGCCGGGCACGGCGGGTATGCCGGGTGCACGGTACGTGTGACGAACCTAGCGTTCCGGGATGCGCACCGGGCCTTCGGGCACCCGGTCGCGGGATGGCGGTCACCAGAGGATACGGCACCTGGCCCGGACCGGTGGGCGCAGCAGCGCGGCTGCTCAGCCCACTGGCGCCGGCTTGTCCAGGTGTTCGGTGAAGAACGCGAAGGTGTCCGGCAGCATCTTCGTGAAGGTCGTCCACGTGTGCGTCCCGTCCGGGAGCACCTTGAGGTCGGCCTTGGTCGGTGCCCGGACCGCCTTGACGAACGCCTGGTTCTGCCTCAGGGAGATCGCCTCGGCGGCCCCGGCGCTCCCGGTCCAGGCTCGGAGCCAGACGTCCGGCGGGCTGGGGCCGGTGGCGATCGCCATCGGGCTCGTCGCCCTCGCGGCGGCAGTGTGACCGGCGGCGAGGGTGGTGTCGATCTCGAAGTAGCCGCCCAGGGTGACCCCGACGGAGAACCGGTCGGGGTTTCCGAAGAGGACCCGCGCCGCGCAGTAGGCACCGCTGGAGGCGCCGCCCACTCCCCACGCGGTCCGCGCCGGCAGCACCCTGAAACTGTCCCTGACCATCGCCGGCACGTCCGTGTCGAGGAAGGTGCCGACCTTGGGCAGCCCGTCGAGGTCGGTGCACTCGGTGTCCAGCGAGGTGCTGACCTGCATCTGCGGCTCGACCATGATGAAGGGGCTGACCTCGCCGGTCCTCGACCTGCCGCTGATGAGCTCCGGCTGGCCGAAGCTGAACCACTGGGTGTAGCTCACCCCGTCGCCGCCGGGGTAGAGCATGAGGACGGGAAAGGCGGTCCGTGCGTACTGCGGGTCGTCGTACTGCGGGGGCACCCACACCCAGACCTTCATCGTCACCCCCGACGCCCGGCCGCGGAGGGTGGTCACCATCAGCCGTCCGACGCCGACGCTCTGCTTGCTGAACGGCTGGGCGCCGCTCGAGGGTGTGGGTGTGGTCGGGCCGGTGGGGGGCGGGCCGGTGGGGGGCGGGCCGGTGGGGGTCGGCCCGGGTGTGCTGGTCGGGCCGGTGGGGGTCGGAGGCGGCGAGGTCACGGGAGTTCCCGGAGCGGCAGCGGGCGTGGTGACCGACGACGCAGAGCCGGGGCCGGGCCCAGCGCAAGCGCAGAGCCAGAGCGCTCCTGCGAGGACGCCCGAAAAATGAGCCCTTCTCGGGGCACGGAGGCGCATCTCGGGGCCGTTTCGCTGGTGGTGGCGCGGACGCCACCATCATGCCTGCCGGGGCCCGCGTCCTGCCTGCAGGCCCGGCTACATCTGCTCGGGTGCCTCGACACCGAGCAGGTCCAGGCCCTGGACGAGGACGCGCAGGGTGAGGGCACACAGGGCCAGGCGTGACTCGCGCGTCGCAGCGTCTTCGGCCTTGAG
>JBPCOG010000372.1:0-5040 GCA_051000455.1 Lapillicoccus sp.
GGCGAGTCCCCAGGACGGGATGTTGTACGGCTTGGACCCCGCCGGGCCGGCCGGGAACGTCGCGAAGCCCACGCTGTCGGCAACCTTCGACTTCGCCGGGTCCGTGGCGTTCTTGTAGAGGGAGTCGGCCTCGGTGTAGAACACGGCCTTGCCCTGGGTGAAGATCGCCATCGCCTCGGGCCAGCTCATGTCGGTGCTGACGTTCGGTGGACCGGACTTGTTGATGAGGCCGCCGTAGAGCGCGTAGGCCTTCTTCGCGGCGTCGGACCCGATGGCGGACTTGCCGTCCTCGGTCGTGAAGTCGCCGCCCATGCTGTAGAGGAAGCTCGAGAACTGGGTGACGGCCGTCGACTTGCCGGTCCGGGCGACGAAGCCGGCGACGCCCGGGTTCGCCTTGGACACCTGCTCCGCCTGCGCGCGCAGCTCGTCAAGGGTCCTCGGCGGCTGCAGGCCGGCCTTGTCGAGCAGGTCCTTGCGGTAGTACAGGACCTCCTGCTCGGTGATGATCGGCACGCCGACGATCTTGTCCTTGTACGTCGTCGAGGCGACCGGGCCCTTCTGGAAGTCGTTCCAGTCCCACGTCTGGTCGGCCTTCGCCTGGGTCGTGAGGTCCGCGAGGTAGCCGTTCTTGGCGAACAGCCTGCCCTCCTGCAGGGGGCGGTACATCATCACGTCGATCTCGTTCGTGCCCGCGTTGAGCTTGACGTTGTACTGGTCCGAGAGCTGGTCCTCACCGAGCTGGGTCAGCTCGACCTTGAGGCCGCTCTGCTTCTCGAACTCGGGCAGCGCGGTCTTGACCGCCTCGGTCCACACGTGGTTCGCAAGGGTGACGCGCACGGTGCCCGACCCCTTCGCATCCCCGCCGCCACCACCGCCACAGGCGGCCAGGCCGAGGGCGGCGACGAGCGCCGTGGACGCAGTGCCGAAGAGTGAACGCTTCACGTCTTCTCCGTTCGGTTGTCGTTTTGTCGGCCCGGTCGCCGGTGTCGGCTGCCGGCAGCCCGAGGGTGCCCCACTCACATCAGTCGAATGGAGCCACAGTAGTTGGACAAGGAGGATGTAATCAAGTCCGAGACCGCATGAGTATGCTTTCTCGGGTGACCAGTCCCAGCCCGGCGACGCCCCTGGCGGCGGACGGCGTTGTTCCCGTGCCGGGCCTGGCCCGGCCTGCCGCGGTCGGGCTGTCGGGACTGCACGCGCGGGTCCTCGAACAGCTCGGGACAGCCCTCTGCGGGCGGGCGCTGCCCGCCGGTTCGGTGCTTTTCATCGACGAGCTCGCGCGGCGCCATGCGGTCTCCCGCTCGGTCATCCGGGAGGTCCTGCGGGTCCTCGCGTCCATGGGACTGGTGACCTCCCGCCGGCGCACCGGCACGGTCGTGCTCGCCCCGGAGGAGTGGAACGTCTACGACCCCCAGGTGATCCGGTGGCGCCTTGCCTCTGCGGACCGGCTCGGACAGCTGCGCTCGCTGACCGAGGTGCGCTCGGCGGTCGAGCCGCATGCTGCGCGCCTGGCCGCCGAGCGGGCGCCGCTCGGCGCGGGCAGCGACCTCGTCGGTCTCGCCGCCAAGCTGTGGGCCGCCGGCCAGGGCGGTGACCCAGAGGAGTTCCTCCGCCTCGACATCGAGTTCCACCGGCAGGTGCTGCTCTGCTCAGGGAACGAGATGTTCGTCAAGCTGAGCTCGCTGGTGGCTGAGGTGCTCGTCGGGCGCCAGCAGTACGGACTGGTCCCGCAGCGCCCGGCGCCGCAGGCACTGCAGCTGCACGTCGACGTCGCGAGTGCGATCCAGCGGCACGAGGGCGGGCGGGCGCATGACGCGATGGTCTCGATCATGGAGCGTGCCTTCCACGAGATGAGCACCCTCTGGACCCAGAGCGTGGCGGCGACCGCCTCGTCCTCTCCCTGAGATGGCCACCCGGCATACCGGGTGGTGCGCCGCGTTCCATGCCGGCCGGGAGCCCGGCTGGGAGAACCCGGTGGTATGCCGGCTATCGCGGGTCCGCGGGGGCGGTGGTGGTCCTGCGGACCACCAGCTCCACGGGGAAGGCCACCGTGTCGGCGGGCTGCTCGTCCAGGTAGCCGAGCCGGCCGAGGATGATGGCCGCCGCGGCGGCCCCCTGGGCCATGACGTCCTGTCGCACCGTCGTGAGACCGAGCACGGCGGCGAGCTCGTGGTCGTCGATCCCGATGACCGCGAGGTCGTGCGGCACGCGCAGGCCCTGCTCCCCGGCCGCGGCGATGACCCCGAGTGCCATCTCGTCGGAGCCGGCTACCACCGCGGTCGGGAACGTGCCTGCCGTGAAGAGGCTGCGTGCGCTTCGCTGCGCGCCGTCGGCGGTCCAGTCGGCGGGGACGACCCACCCCGGTGGCACCGGCAGGCGGTGCCGGGCCATCGCCTGCCGGAAACCCTCGACGCGCCGGACCGGGGTCCTGCCGTGCGGGCTGCCTGCCGGGACGGCGCCGATGAAAGCGACCGCGCGGTGCCCGAGTGAGATCACGTGCTCGGTCGCCGCCGCCCCGCAGCCGACGTCGTCAATCCCCACCCACGGCCAGTCGGCGATCGCGTTGCCCACGGTGACGACCGGGAGCCGCAGTCCCTCGACCAAGCAGCGCTCGATGTCGGAGAGGGCGACGTTGACGACGACCACTGCGTCGACCCGCTTGAAGAGCATGGCGCGGCTGAGCGGGAGCCTGCGCTCGTAGGACTCGTCCTCGAGGTCCATGAGCAGCACATGGTGCCCGTGCACCCGCATGGTCTTCTCGATCGCGCTGATCGCCTTGGCGAAGAACCAGCGCGACATGAAGGGGGTGACGACGCCGACGACGCCGGTGCGCCCGGAGGCGAGGCTGGCGGCCGTCGGGCTGGCGATGTAGTCGAGGTCGGCCGCCGCGCTGAGTACCCGTTCACGCGTGGCCGGATGGACCCGCTCGAGCCCGCGCAGCGCCCGGGACACCGTCGCCGCAGACACCCCTGCAGCCCGGGCCACGTCCTCGATGGTGCTCTGCTCGACCATGGGCCCGGGCTGGCTCAGCCCTTCAGACCCCCGGCGAGCAGGCCGCGGACGAAGTACCTCTGCAGGGCCAGGAAGACGACGATCGGGACGATCATGGAGATGAACGCGCCCGCGGAGAGGACCTCCCACGCGCTGCCGCGGGTGCCCGAGAGCTCAGCGACCCGGACCGTCAGGGGGGCGACCTGGGGGGTGCCCCCAAGGAACACGAGGGACACGAGCAGGTCGTTCCACACCCAGAGGAACTGGAAGATCCCGAACGAGGCAAGGGCCGGGGTGATGAGCGGCAGGAGGACCCTGAAGAAGATCCGCACATGACCCGCCCCGTCGACCCTGGCCGCCTCCATGAGCTCGGAGGGGATCTCGCGCATGAAGTTGTGGATGAGGAAGATCGCCAGCGGGAGCGCGAAGATCGTGTGCGAGATCCACACGCTCCAGTAGGTGCCGCCGAAGTGGAACGTCTCGTTGTACATCCGCAGCAGCGGGATGAGCGCGACCTGCAGCGGCACGATCTGCAGGGCGAAGACGGCGACGAACAGCGCGTTGCGGAACGGGAAGTCCATCCATGCGAACGCGTATGCCGCCAGGGAGGCGAGCAGGATGGGCAGCAGCACGGCGGGGATGGTGATCACCGTGCTGTTGATGAAGTACTGGGCGAGCGCCGTGTCGCCTCCGGTGAGCGCCTCGGTGTAGTTGTCGATCGTGAAGCCCGTGGGGTTCGTGAACACCGTCCACCAGCCGGAGGCGAGGATGTCCGACCGGTTGCGGAACGAGGTCAGCAGCAGCCCGAAGGTCGGCACGGTCCACAGGCCGGCGATGACGATGGCGGCCAGGGAGGCCCATGGCGAGGACACGGCGCGCGCCGCGTTGCCGGCCGCCGCCCTGGCCGGACGCCGGCGCCCGGGGCGGTCCGGACCGGTCACCACGGCGGTGCCGCCGACGAGGCTGACGGCAGCGGTCTCGGGGACGCCGTCGGCGGGGGTCGTGGTGGTGTCTGAGGTGCTCATCAGGCGTCCTTTCGCATCTGCACGATGTTGTAGACGACGATCGGGACCACGAGGACGAACAGCAGGACGGCGAAGGCCGAGCCCAGCCCGTCCCGGTTGTAGCGGAAGATGGCGTTGTAGAACTCGTTGGCGACGACCGAGGTGTCGAACTGGCCACCGGTCATCGTCCGCACGATGTCGAAGACCTTGAGGGTGCCGATGCCGATCGTCGTCACGACGACGACGACCGCCGGCCGGATGCTCGGCAGGGTGACGAAGCGGAACAGCTTGAAGCCGCCCACCCCGTCGAGCTTGGCGGCCTCGATGATGTCGTCGGGGATCCCCTTGATCGCCGCCGAGAGCACGGTCATGGCGAACCCGGCCTGGATCCAGATCATCACGACGATGAGGAAGAACGTGTTGGCTGGTCCGTTGAGCAGGAAGTTCTGGGTGTCCAGGCCCAGGGCCTTGAGGATGGCGTTGAGGACCCCGATCTGCGGCCGCACGTTCGGGCGGAACTCGTAGACGAACTTCCAGATGATGGAGGCCCCCACCATCGAGATCGCCATCGGGAGGAAGACGAGCGCCTTGGCGAACGCCTCGATCCGCGCGCGGTCGACGAGGATGGCGTACAGCAGCCCAACCGCGGTGGACACGAGGGGAACGAGCACCACCCACAGGGCGGTGTTGCGCAGCACGAGCAGGTTCTCGGAGCGGGTGAAGATGTCGAGGTAGTTCTGCAGGCCGACGCCCCCCGGACCGTCGATGACGAACGACTTGAGGATGGTCAGCACAGCCGGGTAGAGCAGTCCCACCGCGAGCAGCAGCAGGGCCGGGAGCACGAACGCACCAGCTTGGACCTTCTCCCCCCGGCGACCCTTGAAGAGCGATGCCAGGATCAGCGCCCCGACGAAGACGAGGGCGAAGACTCCCAGCGCGAGGAACATCTGGGCGAACTTTCCGACGATGTCCATGCGGGGTTACCTCCTTCTCTCTGGCGAGCCGTGGGCGTGGCGGCGGCCGACCCCCGCCCACGGGCGGGGGT
>JBPCOG010000438.1:0-3300 GCA_051000455.1 Lapillicoccus sp.
GCCCCGAGCACCCGGTCGAGCAGCTCGGCGTAGACGGTCCGGAAGTCGGTGCTCGTCTTGAGGTCACCCGCCACGAGGTCGGTCAGCGACGGCTCGTCGCCGTAGAAGCCGGCCTTGACCCGGTCCCCGATGACGAACGACGGTCCGGCCGTGCCGTGGTCGGTGCCCTGGGAGGCGTTGGCGGCCACCCGCCGCCCGAACTCCGAGTAGGCGAGCACGACGACGTCGCGGGCCCGCTCGTGCCCGGCCATCGAGGTGCGGAACTCGGTCAGCGCCGCGTCGACCATCGTCAGCTGGGCCGTCTGGGCGGCCTTCTCCTCCGCGTGCGTGTCGAAGCCCGTCGCGGACACGGCATACACCCTGGGCGGTGCCCCGGCCTTGATGCACCGGGCGACGAGGTCGAGCTGGTCCTTCAGGCTGGTCCGGCCGCCCCCCTGGTCGGCCGGCTTCGCCCCGCTCGCCCGGTCCGCGAGCACCGGTGCGAAGGTCTGCTGGACCCGCTGCTGCGCGGCGTAGGAGGCCACGACGAGCTTCGCCGCGGGCCCGTCCGACGGGTCGGGCTGCCCGAGCGCGGCCAGCGACGGCAGCGTGGCGCCGGAGCGGGTGGCCGCGCCGAGGGACAGGGCGGCGGCGGTCGCCTTCGTGCCGACCGCCAGGGGCGGCAGCACCTCGCCGATGTTGAGGGCGAGCAGCGGGTCGTCACCGGCGACGTCCAGCCAGCGCCCGATCCAGCCGCTGTTGACCGGGCTCTCCGGGGAGGCGGTCTGCCAGATGTCCATCGACCGGAAGTGGCTGCGGTCCGGCTTGGGGTAGCCGACGCCGCGGATGATGGCGACCTGCTTGTCCTGCCACATCTTCGCGAGCCCCTTCATCCCCGGGTTGAGGCCGAAGTGGTCGTCCAGCCTCAGCACCTCGCTCGCCTGGTAGGCCAGGCCCGGCCGGGCGTCGTGGTAGGCCGGGTCGCTGTAGGGCACCACGGTGTTGAGCCCGTCGTTGCCGCCGTACATCGTCAGCAGGACCAGGACCGGGGTGCCACCGGGCAGCGGGGTCTCCCGGGCGCGCCGGAACACCTCCTCGAGGGTGACCCCGGCGGCGCCGGCCAGCACCGCGGCGGCACCGGCGACACCGGACGCGCGAAGGAGGGTCCGCCGGGTCAGCCCGTCCATCGGCTTGTTGGTCTGCAGCGGTGGGAGTGCCATCAGTTCACCAGGTATTCCGGGCTGACCAGGGCCGTGGCGACGAGCTGCTTCGGGTCCTTGGTGACGGTCCGCAGCTGCGCGGCAGTGCGGTCGGAGAAGCGGGTGAGACCGAGCAGGTGCGCCACGGCCTCGACGCGGGTGGTCGCGCCGGCCGCCTCGATCTCGTGCAGGTCACCGACCATGACGAGGGCCCGGGCGGCCTGGAGCCGGGTGCCCGCGGACGCGGTCGAGAGCCAGGCCTGCCCGGAGGGCCAGCCCGAGACGTTGGGCGGGAAGAACGGCGTCTGCCCCAGGGCCCGCAGCGCTGGCAGGAACTTCGCGATGGTCGCCTCGTCGTTCGGGACCCGCAGCGCGCGCGCCGCGCCGACGAGCCACTCGACGGGGGTGACGACGAGCGAGCCGGGGGAGCCGGCGAGTGCCGGGTCGGTCAGCATCGCCGTGAACAGCGTGGTGAGGTCACGACCGCTCCCGTATGCCGTGAGCATCCGGTCCAGTGCGGCCTGCGGCGGGGCGGTGGGTGCGACCAGCACCTGCCACCACCGGGTGGCGAGGTACGCCGGCGCGGTCGGCTGGGCCAGCACCGCGCCGACGAACTGCGCGGCGTCGAGGTTGCCGGTGACGCCGAGCACCGTCTTGCTCCCGGTGTCCTGGCGCTTGCGGTCGAGGACCGCCTTGCCGTCCGCGCCGATGCGCCAGCCGGTCAGGGACCGGGCTCCCTCGCGGACGTCCTGCTCGGTGTACCCGCCACAGTGCCCGAGGGCGAAGAGCTCCATGAACTCGCGGGAGAGGTTCTCGTTGGGGGCCTTGACGGTGTTGGTGTCCCCGTCGAGCCAGTGCAGCATCGCCGCGTCCGTGACCATCGCGTTGGCGAGGCTGGTGAAGCTGCCGCGGCCCAGGGTCCGGAGGGTCTCGTTCTGGGCGAGCATCACGCCGGCCACCCGGACCTTGGCGGCAGAGGTCGCGAAGTGGTTGTGCCAGCCGAGGGTCAGCTTCTCGACCACCGGGTTGTGGGCCGCGACCATGCGGCGCACCCACCAGGTGACGAGGGCCTTGTCCTGCTCGGCGACCTGCTGGCGACGTTCCTTGCGCTGCTCGACCGTCGCGCCCTTCGGCAGCGCAGCGGGCGGAGCGAAGGCGGGCGCTGGGGTCGCCGCGACGCCGGGGTCGGACGCGGGGTCGGCGCGCAGGGCTGCGGCGAGCCAGGCGTCGAGGCCGACCTTCAGGGCAGCGTCGACCTCGGGCCCGGTCGTGCCGAACCCGGTCCGGCGCAGCAGCCGGGCCGCCGCGTCCCACGCTGGGGTGTCCATGACTCCAGCCTGCTCCACCAACGTTCGAGGAGTGTGAGGAACGGGTGCGGTCTTCACGAACCCTGCAGCCGCATGCGCAGGGTGAACCGCGCCCCGCCCTCGACGGCATGGCCCGCCTCGATGCCGGCACCGAGACGCGTGGCGATACGGTGCACGATCGCCAGCCCGAGTCCCGTCCCGACCTGACGGATCCCCCGGTAGCGCTCGTAGAGCACGGAGCGGTCGAAGGCGACGGGCAGGTCGTCGTCGGTGAGGCCCGGGCCACCGTCACGCACCTCGAGGACGGCCAGGCCTGCCTCGGTGCGGGCGGCGAGGATGATCGGGGCCCCCTGCGGGGTGACCCGGAGCGCGTTCTCGAGCAGCCCGTCGACGGCCTGGCGCAGCCGCTGCGGGTCGACGGTGACGAGCAGCGATGCGGTCCCAGCCTCCAGCCGGAAGACCACCCCCGCCTCCGCGCACCGCCGGGCCCACGTCGTCGCGGCAGTGCGCACGAGGGCGTTGAGGTCGGCGGTCACGGGGTGGATGCTCATCTCGTGCGCGTCGAGGCGGGCGAGGTCGAGCAGGTCCGCGACGAGGCGCTCGAGCCGGTGCGCCTCGTCGGCCATCACGGCAGCGACGCTCGAGACCTGCCCGGCGGGCACCACGCCGTCGGTGAGCGACTCGGCATACCCGGTGATCGCCGTCAGCGGGGTCCGCAGGTCGTGGGAGACGGACAGGAGGAACTCGCGCTGCCGAGCCTCGGAGTGCGACAGCGCGGTGGCCAGACGGTTGAGCGAGCCGGCGACGTCCGCGAC
>JBPCOG010000079.1:0-4964 GCA_051000455.1 Lapillicoccus sp.
ATCCCCTGGCGTCCCTCGACCTCGACGAGCAGGACCCGCCGGCCCTGCGAGGCGAGGGCGAACGCGAGGGCCGCGGCCACGGTGGTCTTGCCGGTCCCGCCCTTGCCGGTGACGATGTGCAGCCGGATTCCGGCCCAGGGTGGCGCCGGGCGGGCAGCGGTGGCGCACATGCCGTCACCCTAGACGGGGCGGCCCCAGGCGGAGGCGGCGGCCACGACGCGGTCGAACGCGGGGGTGAGCGGGTCGATCAGCTCGAAGTGGCCCACGTCGGCAAGCACCTCCAGGGTGACCGATGACCCGGCGCGCGCGGCCGCAGCCTGGTAGGACCGGGCCACCTCGGGCAGGACCACCACGTCGTCGGAGCCGTGGATGAGGTGCACCGGCGCGCGCGGCGGCACGAGCCGGGCCGGGTCGGCCCTGGCGTACCGCTCGGGGACCTGGTCCGGTCTCCCGCCGAGGAACGCCTGCGCCGCCCCCGCCCCCAGGTCGAGCCGGGCGGTGAGGGTGAGGTCGACGCAGCCGGCGAGCGAGACGACGCCGCCGAGGTGCGCGCACCACGGCTGGGCCGCCGCCCACAGCGCCAGCTGGCCCCCGGCGGAGTGGCCGACGAGGACCGCGGGGTCCGGCAGCCGCTCGTCGCGCCGGACCGCGCTGAGGGCGGCGGCGACGTCGTCGAGGGTGCCGGGGTAGCCGCCGCCCGCCATGCCGACCCGCCGGTACTCGATGACGGCGACGTGGAAGCCCCGGTCGGCGAAGCCCTGTGCCTGGCTGGCGGCGTGCGCCCGGTCGAAGGACGCCCGCCAGAAACCGCCGTGGACGACGACGACCGTCCCGCGCACCCGCGGGGCGGGTGCACCCGGCATACCCGCAGGCAGCCGTACGTCGTAGACCTGCGCCGGGTCCTTCCCGTATGCCGTGGTGCACGCCGGCGGGGGCGCGCCCCGGCCGAGCACCTCCCTGGGGTCGGCCGAGGCGGTCATGCCGCCCATCATGTCAGCGCGTGATGCGGGCCCGGCTAGGCTCGGTGCATGACCACGTGGGAGTACTCGACCGTGCCGCTCATCGTGCACGCGACCAAGCAGATCCTCGACCAGTGGGGCGAGGACGGCTGGGAGCTCGTCCAGGTCCTGCCCGGCCCCGGCGGGAACGGCCTGGTCGCCTACCTCAAGCGCGAGAAGGCCTGAGTGGGCGCCGTCGAGGACCGGCTCGCGGCGCTCGGACTGAGCCTCCCGGAGGTCCCGGAGCCCCTGGCGTCCTACGTCCCCGCGGTCCGGCAGGGGGGCTACGTCTTCACGTCCGGGCAGCTGCCGATGGTCTCGGGGGCGCTGGTGCAGTCCGGCAAGGTCGGCGACGGGCACGGGCTCGTGCCGGCTGCCGACGCGAGGGCACTGGCTCGGGTCTGCGCGCTCAACGCGATGGCGGCGGTGAAGTTGGTCGTCGGCGACCTGGACCTGGTCACCCGGGTCGTCAAGGTCGTCGGGTTCGTCGCCTCCGACCCCGCGTTCACGGGGCAGCCGGGTGTCGTCAACGGGGCGAGCGACCTGCTCGGCTCGGCGTTCGGCGACGCCGGGCGCCACGCCCGGTCGGCGGTCGGCGTCGCGGTGCTGCCTCTCGACGCGCCGGTCGAGGTCGAGATCGTCGTCGCCGTCCCGGACTGAGCCGGGTCGCCGCCCCCCGGCCCCGGTGCCTGCTCCGGTTAGAGTCGACCCTGTGATCCGTGACTTCGCGACAGCGAGCTCCCCCGAGCTCCGATCCCGGGTCGAGGCGCATCTCGCCTCGCCGGGCCGCCAGCCGGTGGGCCTTCGTCCCGCGTCGACGGTGATGCTGGTCCGCGACGGCAGCACGGGCATCGAGGTGTTCATGCTGCAGCGGGTGGCGACGATGGAGTTCGCCCCCAGCACGATGGTCTTCCCCGGTGGTGGGGTGGACGGCCGCGACCACGCCGACCAGCTGCCGTGGGCCGGGCCGGACAGCCTCGAGTGGGCGCTGCGTCTCGGGTCCGACAAGGCCGGAGCGCGGATGCTCGTTGTCGCCGCGGTCCGGGAGGTGTTCGAGGAGTGTGGTGTTCTCCTGGCCAGCGTGAGCCCGGGCGGACCCCTCTTCGACGTCAGCGGCGAGAGCTGGCAGGCGGCCCGCCAGGGGCTGGTCGCGCGGGAGCTGTCCCTGTGCGAGCTGCTCATCGAGCGCGGCCTGGTGCTGCGCTCCGACCTGCTCCGGGCCCACGCCCACTGGGTCACCCCGGAGTTCCACTCCAAGCGGTACGACACTCGCTTCTTCGTCGCGCGGATGCCACCCGCGCAGACCGCCGACGACAAGTCGACGGAGGCCGACGTCGCCGGCTGGTTCGCCCCCGCGGACGTCCTCGCGGCGTACGAGGCGGGAGAGGCGATCCTACTCCCCCCGACCGTCGTGTGCCTGCAGGACCTCGCCCGGTTCTCCACGGCGGCGGCGTGCTTCGCCCACACCCCGGTCATCCGCACGGTCGAGCCGACACTGCAGACCCTCGAGGACGGCAGCGTGGTGGTCCGGGTCGACCTCAACGGCAGACCCCAGGAGCACTACCTCGATGACGACTGAGGGGCCACCGCTGCAGTGGGGGTCCGGCCGGGTCACCGACCGCGCCCGAGTCGTCCTGGCCCCCAACCCGTCGCCGATGACACTGGAGGGCACCAACACCTGGGTGCTGCTCGAGCCGGGGTCGACCGCCGCCGTCGTCGTCGACCCGGGACCGCTGCACGAGGGCCATCTCACCCAGGTCCTCGAGGCGGTCGGCAACGCCGGGGCCCGGGTCGTCCTCACCCTGCTCACCCACCACCACCCCGACCACGCCGAGTCCGCTTCCCGCTTCGCTGAGCTGACCGCGTCGCCGGTCAGTGCCCTCGGTATCGGGGCCGGCGGCCTCTCGGACGGCCAGCGCGTCTCGGTGGGCGGCTTGGAGATCCTCGTCGTCGCGACTCCCGGCCACACGAGCGACTCCCTGTGCTTCCTCCTGCCGGCCGAGAACGCGCTGCTGACCGGGGACACTGTCCTCGGCCGCGGGACGACGGTGGTGGCGTGGCCGGATGGTGAGCTCGCGGCATACCTGGACTCCCTGGACCGGATCGAGTCGATGACCGGCGCTGGGGAGGTGGCGCGATTCCTGCCTGGCCATGGTCCCGCGCTGCCGGACGCGGCGGCCGTCGTGCGCCACTACCGGGAGCACCGGGCCGAGCGGCTCGAGCAGGTGCGTGCCGCGGTCGCGGAGGGCGCGAGCGAGCCGCGCGCCGTCGTGGAGAGGGTCTACGCGGACGTGCCGCGCGAGCTCTGGCCGGCGGCCGAGCTCAGCGTGCGGGCCCAGCTGGACTACCTGGTCGCGCGGGACTGACGCCTGCGGGACCCCGGGACAGGGGTGTCGTCAGCGGGCCCTCCGCTGCAGGCGCTCGACGTCGAGGAGCAGCACTGCGCGGGGCTCGAGCCTGAGCCAACCCCGGGCAGCGAAGTCGGCGAGCGCCTTGTTGACCGTCTCCCGGGAGGCGCCGACGAGCTGGGCGAGCTCCTCCTGGGTGAGGTCGTGGCTGACCATGACGCCGTCCGCGACCGGTCGGCCGAAGCGGCTGGACAGGTCGAGCAGGGCCTTGGCCACCCGTCCCGGTACGTCCGTGAAGACGAGGTCCGCCAGCAGCTCGTTGGTGCGTCTCAGCCGCTTGGCCAGCGCGGCCAACAGGCTCTTGGCCACCTCCGGACGCCCGGACAGCAGCCCGGTGAGGGAGTCGTGGCCCAGGCCCATCACCTGGGTCTGGGCGACGGCGGTCGCGGTCATCGTCCGGGGACCGGGGTCGAAGAGGCTGAGCTCGCCGAACATCTCGCCGGGACCGAGGACGGCCACGAGGTTCTCGCGCCCGTCGAGGCTGGTGCGCCCGAGCTTGACCTTGCCCTCCCCGATGACGTAGAGGCTGTCGCCCGGCTCTCCCTCGCGGAAGAGGACGTCCCCGCGCGCCATGAGCCTCGTGCTCATCTCGCCGAGCAGCGCCCGGCCAGCCTCCTCGTCGAGGGCGGCGAACAGGGGCGCGCGTCGCACCACGTCGTGGTTCACGCGGCACAGTGTGCCACGCCGGGCCGCACGGCTCCGGTGCGTGCCGGGACCCCGCCGGCGCCCGGCGCCGCGGACGGCGCCACGTACTCTTGGGGCGTGCCCGCAGTCCCTGAGGAGTCCCCCGTCGCCCTCACCCGTCGTGCCCGGAAGATGTACCGGGTGCTGCACGAGCGCTACCCGGATGCCCACTGTGAGCTTGCCTTCCGGACCCCCTTCGAGCTGCTCGTCGCGACCGTCCTGTCGGCCCAGACGACCGACGTGCGGGTCAACATGGTCACGCCCACGCTCTTCGCGAGGTACCGCACGCCGGCTGACTACGCGGCGGCGGACCGGGCCGAGATGGAGTCGATCATCATGTCGACCGGTTTCTACCGGGCGAAGACCGACGCGTTGATCAAGCTCGGCGCCGCGATCAGCGGGCAGTTCGGCGGCGTCGTGCCGGGGCGGCTCGTGGACCTCGTCACGCTGCCCGGTGTCGGGCGCAAGACGGCGAACGTCGTGCTCGGCAACGCCTTCGGAGTGCCCGGCGTCGCCGTCGACACGCACGTCGGCCGGCTCGCGCGACGCTTCGGCTGGACCGCCGAGCAGGACCCGGTCAAGGTCGAGCACGGACTCGGGATGCTCATCCCGCGCAAGGACTGGACGATGCTCAGCCACGTGCTCATCTTCCACGGCCGTCGCGCCTGCCACGCCCGCCGACCGGCCTGCGGCGTATGCCCTGTCGCGCGGTGGTGCCCCTCCTACGGGGAGGGTGAGACCGACCCGGCCAGGGCGGCTGGGCTGCTGAGGGACGCGCTCGCCCCGGCGACGGCATGACCGGTATGCCGGGAGCCCGGTCGCCCGGCGCGGGGCCACGGGGCGCCCGGTCACCGGGGCCGGCGCGGGCCGGTGG
>JBPCOG010000232.1:0-1387 GCA_051000455.1 Lapillicoccus sp.
GGTCGAGGGCCGCGCCGCTGGCAACCAGGTCGGCTACTGCCTCGTCGTACCGGCTCTCCTCCCCGAACAGCTCGGTCGGCCCGGCCGTCGGCCACCGTCCCCACATGACCGTCCGGTAGCTCGCGTATCCGGTGTCCTGACCCGACCAGAACGGCGAGTTGGCGGAGACCGCCGTCAGCACTGCCAGCCAGGGGCGGATCCGGTCGATGGCGGCCACCCCGTGCGCGCGGGACTCCACCGCGACGTGCACGTGGGTCCCGCAGGTCAGCTGATCCCTGGCAACCAGGGCGAACCGCTCGCCCATCCGCTGGTAGCGCTCGTCCGGTGTCGGGGTCGGGGTGGTCGGCCCGGGGCTGCTGGCCAGGGCCACCACCCGGATCCCGCGAAGCGCGGCTGCCTCGATCACGCCGGCGCGCCGGCGACGAAGATCCAGACCCAGTTCCGCCAGCACCGAGGCCGGCTCGCTCACGATCTCGACCTGCTCCAGCTTCAGCTCGTGCTCGGCCTCCACGCCGTGGTCGGCGAGCACCGCCTCCCCGCCGGGGACTGGCCGCGAGGGCGTGCGGGCGCTGACCAGCAGCAGCTCCTCCTCGGCACCGACATGCCGCAGTCCACGCTCGTCCGTGGTCCCCGGGTCGCTCACGCGTCGAGTATCCCGTCCTCGGGCACACCCTCGGGGACGCCGGCTCGGACGCCCCTGCCGGTCAGCATGAGTCCGCCAGGACGCCCTCACCGGCAGGCACCTCGACGGCCAGGACGTTGCCCGGCGGCGCGAGCGGGCACGCCCAGGCGGGGTCGTACGCGCACGAGGGGTTGTAGGCGAAGTTGAGGTCGAGCACGAGCACCCCGTCGGACGCGCTGCCGCCGAGGTCGGCCCCCTTGACGGTGTCGAGCAGGTACCGGCCTCCCCCGTACGTGGTGCGGCCGGACGTGGCGTCCCGCAGCGGGACGAAGACCCCTCCCCCGTAGGACCCGAGCCACCACACGTCCAGGGCACCGACGCCGGGCAGGGCCGCCACGCCGAGCCGGTCGAAGGGGACGACACCGTCGGTGCCGGTTGAGGCCTCGAAGTGCGCGGGCTCGACGTCGCTGTCGACGGCGACCTCGAAGCGCCAGGCCGGGTCGTACGGCGCGACCGGCAGGCCGGGGAACCGCGCCCGCGCCGGCGCAGGCAGTGGCGAGTCGGGATGCGTCGCGAACAGCTCATCCCGGCCAGCCCGCCAGAGGGCGTGACCCGCGGCCGGGTCAGCGGCGGCGCGCACCCCGGCATACACGTCGAACACCCGCCGTCGCCAGTCGAGCAGGGTCAAGGGTGAGGGGACCACGCAGCCACGATGCCATGCGGGAAGCGCCACCGCGCGCGGGCGTCCCGCTTCGGGAAGCCCTG
>JBPCOG010000312.1:0-6148 GCA_051000455.1 Lapillicoccus sp.
GCGCCCTGGCTCACTGTCGCGATCCCCTTGGCCTCGAGCTCGTCGCAGATGCCGGGGAGCAGGTCGTTGTACATGCTCTCGCCGGCGAGGTCGGCGTCCGTGAGGGTGACCCCGAGGGTGCGGTAGATGCGGTTGAAGTAGTGCTTGGACAGCTCGACGGTCTCGGCCCAGAGTCGGAGGGTCTCCGGGTCACCACCCTGGAGCGCCACGACACGGGCGCGTGACCGGTTGGCGAACTCCGGGTCCCCGTCGAACCTCGACCGGGCGCCCTGGTAGAACGCGTTCGGGTCGACCTCGAGCGCCCGCGCGTCCTCGGAGCCCTCGCCGACCTCGAGCAGGTGCTCGATGAGCATCCCGAACGGCGTGCCCCAGTCCCCGACGTGGTTCTGGCGGACCACGGTGTGCCCGAGGTGCTCCAGCGTGCGGGCGAGGCTGTCGCCCACCACCGTGGGGCGCAGGTGCCCGACGTGCATCTCCTTGGCGACGTTGGGCGCCGAGTAGTCGATGGGGACCACCTGCATCGGCTGCCTCGGCACGCCCAGCCGGGGGTCCGCCGCCATGTCGCCGGCCTGCACCCCGATCCACTCGTTGGCGAGCGTCAGGTTGATGAAGCCCGGGCCGCTGACCTGGACGTCGTCGCACACGCCTGCCACGTCGAGGTTCTCGACGATCCGCGCGGCCGCCAGCGCGGGCGGCATACCGACGCGTCGCGCGAGCGCGAGGGCGGCGTTGGACTGCAGGTCCGAGAGCTGGCCCGGACGCAGCACCGGGTCGGTGTCCTTGTAGTCGTCACCGAAGGCGGCGGCGATGGCCGCCGTGACCAGGGGGCAGAGCAGGTCACTGGGGGAGGGCATGGCGCAAGGCTATTGGGTGCTCGCACCGCCCTCGCCCGAGACGTCGCCGCTGGCGCGGGCGGGAGCCGGCCGCCGGCCGCCGACTCACGGTCGCAGGTCGCCCCGCGCGTCGTCCTCCCGGTCCTGCTCGTCGAAGCGCCGCCGCGGTCTCCAGGTGAGCACGAGCGCGACGAGACCGAGGACGGCCAGGACGACGAGGACGTCCCACCCGAAGCTGCCGTTCGACATCGCCGCTCCCTTGCTCGAGGCTCGAGGGAGCTGATACCCGTTCCAGCGCCCGTCGAACCACGTGGGGCGCTCAGGGGCCGCCGAGACCGAGGGCGGCGACCGACTTCTCGCGCATCTCGACCTTGCGGACCTTGCCGGTCACCGTCATCGGGAACTCGTCGACGATCTGCACATAGCGGGGGATCTTGTAGCGGGCCAGCCTGCCCGCCGCGAACTCCCGCAGTGAGTCCGGGGTCACCGGCGCGGCGCCGGGCCGCATCCGGACCCACGCGCAGAGCTCCTCGCCGTACCGCTCGTCGGGCACGCCGACCACCTGGGCGTCGAGGATGTCCGGGTGGGTGTAGAGGAACTCCTCGATCTCGCGCGGGTAGACGTTCTCGCCGCCCCGGATGACCATGTCCTTGATCCGTCCCGTGATCTGGACGTAGCCGCTCTCGTCCATGACCGCGATGTCGCCGGTGTGCATCCAGCCGTCGCGGAGCACCTCGTCGGTCTTGTCCTGCTGCCCCCAGTACCCGAGCATGACCGAGTAGCCCTTGGTCGCGAGCTCCCCCGGCGTCCCGCGCGGCAGCGTCTCGCCGGTGACCGGGTCGACCACCTTGATCTCGAGGTGTGGGCACACCCGACCCACCGTGCCGACCTTGCGCTCGAACGAGTCGTCGGTGCGCGTCTGGGTCGAGACCGGCGAGGTCTCGGTCATGCCGTAGCAGATCGTCATCTCCTCAATGCCCGAGGCGATGAGCTTCTTCATCACCTCGGCCGGGCAGGGGGAGCCGGCCATGATCCCGGTGCGCACCGAGGTGATGTCGTAGTCGGCGAAGTCCGGCAGGGACCACTCGGCGATGAACATCGTCGGCACTCCATACACGGACGTGCACCGCTCGTCCTGGACGGCCCGCAGCGTCGCCGCCGGGTCGAAGCCGGGCGCCGGGATGACCATGCACGCGCCGTGGCTGGTGGCCGCGAGGTTGCCCATGACCATCCCGAAGCAGTGGTAGAACGGCACGGGGATGCAGATCCGGTCCACCTCGGTGTAGCGGCACAGCTCGCCGACGAAGAAGCCGTTGTTGAGGATGTTCCGGTGGCTGAGGGTGGCGCCCTTGGGGAAACCCGTTGTGCCGGAAGTGTACTGGATGTTGATGGCGTCGTTCGGGTCAAGGCCCGACTGGATCGCCCCCAGCTCCCCGGCGCTGACCCGAGCCGCCCCGGCGACCAGCCGCTCCCAGCTCTCGGTGCCGACCAGCACGACGTGCTCGAGGTCGTCGAGGCCGCCGCGGACCTGCTCGACCATCGCCGCGTAGTCGCTCGTCCGGAAGCTCGGCACGGCCACGAGCATCCGGACACCGGCCTGGCGGAGGACGAACTCGAGCTCGTGCGTCCGGTATGCCGGGTTGACGGTGACGAGCACGGCGCCCACCTTCGCGGTGGCGTACTGCACCAGCGCCCACTCGGCACAGTTCGGTGCCCAGATCCCGACCCGGTCGCCCTTGCTGATGCCGGCCGCCACGAGCCCCCGCGCCAGCTCGTCGACCTCCGCGCCGAGCTGGCGGTAGGTCCAGCGTCTGCCCTGCGCGACGTCGACCAGCGCCTCCCGCGGGCCGAACGCGGCCACGGTCACGTCGAGGTTGTCCCCGATGGTCGTCTCGAGCAGCGGCACGTCGGTCTCGCCGGACGTGTGGGACAGGGCGCGGGGGGACGTCATCGTGGCCTCCGACGGCTCGGTTGGGTCCCCGAAGTCCACTCCTCATCCACCCGACTGCGCAAGGGCGCTGCGCACCGTCACCAGAAGTGGAGGGTGAAGACGTCCTGGCCGGTGTCGACGGACAGCGTCGCGGGCACCCGGCTGGCGCCCTTCCACGTGACGTCCGCTCGGTAGGTCACGTAGCGCCCCGACTTGAGCAGGTCGTAGACGCGCTGCTCCACCCACTCGAGGGCGGTTGTGGCCCCCGGGGCCGCGCACACGAGGTTGCGGTCATGGCTCGAGCCCCCGAAACACGGGGGGATCAGGTGGATCCGCTCGATGCGGCCGAGGGCGAGGGCGTCGGCGACGCGGTCGGCTGTCGTCAGGTCGGAGTAGTCGGCCCCCGGGACGCGCAGGTCGAAGGGCGGGTGCGGGTCGTCCGCGTCGTGCGCCTTGCGCCACGTGAAGGTCAGCGCCATCGTGCGATCGGTCACCTCAGGCTGGGCGACCGCGGGGCGCGGCCGGCTGCAGGTTCAGACGGCGCCGGGGTGGGCGCGGTTCCGGTGCTGCTCAGCCGGCCGATGCCGGCGGGACCCGGTGCAGTACGACGTCGCTGAGCGTCCCACCGGATGCGGTGAGGGTGAGGTAGGTGCAGTGCGGCTGGCGTCGCCGGTCGGTCGGCGAGCCCGGGTTGAGCAGGCGGAGCCCGTCGGTCGTGCTGTCCCACGGGATGTGGCTGTGGCCGAACACCAGCAGGTCGACGTCCGGCCAGCGGGCCCGCATCCGCCTTCCTCGGCCACTGCTGGGGCCGGTCTCGTGCACCACCGCGACCCGCACACCGCCGAGCACCGCCGAGGCCACCTCCGGCAGCCGCTCCCGCAGCTGCGGTCCGTCGTTGTTGCCGTGCACCCCCAGCACCCGGGCGGCGCGGGCCTCCAGCCCGTCGAGCAGCCCCGGCACGACCCAGTCGCCGGCATGGACGACGACGTCCGCCCGGTCCACCTCGGCCCACACCGCGTCCGGCAGCGTGCCGGCCCGGCGGGGCACGTGGGTGTCGGCGATGAGCAGCAGGCGCACGAGCGCAGTCTGCATCAGCGCACTCGGGGACGCGAGCGCTGGGCGAGCTCGTTCGGCAGGCCGGGGGAGGGGCGACGTACCGTAGTGGCATGACCTCCCTTCACCGGCCCCGGACCGTCGGGGAGCTGCGATCCGACGGGTACGCGCCGCGCACGGTCAAGCAGGAGGTCCGGGCCAACCTGGTCACCCGGCTCCGTGCTGGTCAGACGGCCTTCCCGGGCATTGTGGGCTTCGAGGACACCGTGCTCCCGGCCCTGGAGAGCGCCCTGCTTGCCGGTCACGACCTGGTCCTGCTCGGCGAGCGCGGCCAGGGCAAGACCCGGCTGATGCGCACGCTGGTCGAGCTGCTCGACGAGTACAGCCCCAGTGTCGCCGGCTGTGAGATCAACGACGACCCCATCCAGCCCGGATGCGCGCGCTGCCAGCGGCTCGCCGCCGAGATGGGTGACGAGGTCCCGGTGCGCTGGCGGCACCGCAGCCAGCGCTACACCGAGAAGCTCGCCACCCCGGACACCAGCGTGGGCGACCTCATCGGTGACGTGGACCCGGTCAAGGTGGCCGCCGGGCGCACCCTCGGCGACCCGGAGACCATCCACTACGGGCTCGTCCCGCGCGCCAACCGGGGCATCTTCGGCCTCAACGAGCTCCCGGACCTCGCCGAGCGGATCCAGGTGGCGATGTTCAACGTCCTCGAGGAGCGCGACATCCAGGTCCGCGGCTACTCCCTGCGGCTCCCGCTGGACCTGCTGCTCGTGGCGACCGCCAACCCCGAGGACTACACCAACCGCGGCCGGATCATCACGCCCCTGAAGGACCGCTTCGGCGCGGAGATCCGCACCCACTACCCCCTGGAGGTGGCCGACGAGGTGCTCCTCATCAGCCAGGAGGCGCAGGTGGTCGCCGAGGTGCCCGAGCACCTGGTGGAGGTGCTGGCCCGGTTCAGCCGGGGCCTGCGCGGGTCCTCGTCGGTCGACCAGCGCTCGGGCATCTCGGCGCGGTTCGCCATCGCTGCCGCGGAGAGCGTGGCCGCGTCGGCGCTGCGGCGCTCGGCGCGGTCCGGGGACCCCCAGTCGGTCGCGCGGGTGTGCGACGTGCTGCCGGCGTTGCCGACGCTGCTCGGCAAGGTCGAGTTCGAGATGGGCGAGGAGGGACGCGAGCGGGAGGTCCTCGAGCACCTGCTGCGCGTCGCCGTGGCGGAGACGTTCCGGGCCCGCCTGCCCGGGCTCGACCTCTCGGGCTTCACCGACCTGTTCGCCGAGGGCACCCTCATCGAGACGGGCGAGCTGGTCCCCGCTGCCGAGCTGCTCGCCCAGGTCGGCCCGGTCGCAGGACTGTCCAAGGTGCTCGACCGGCTGGGCTCGGGCGACGACGCCTCCCCCGGCGAGGTCGCGGCGGCGGTGGAGTTCGTCCTCGAGGGGCTGCACCTGACCCGCCGGATCGACAAGCAGAGCGTCGGCGGCCGGACCGTCTACGGCGGTTGAGCCGGGCATGAGCACCTTCCCGCACGGACGCTTCCGCTATGGCCCTTGGCGCGGCGGACCCGACCCGCTGGCGCCACCGTACGACGTGCGTGCCGCCCTCGACGAGATCGGCCGGGACGTCCTGGCCGGGGGCAGCCTGCGGGAGTCGCTGCGCGAGATGCTGCGCCGGGGGATGGACGGCCGAGCCGGCCTCGAGGAGCTGGCCGAGCGGGTCCGGCGGATGCGGGCGAAGGCCCGCCGGCGGGGGGACCTGGCCGGAACCCTGGACCAGGTCCGCGCCATGCTCGACCAGGCGCTCGCAGCCGAGCGCGACACCCTTGCCGGCGAGCAGGGAGATGCCGCCCGGCTGGCGGAGATGGAGCTGGCGACGCTGCCGGAGGACGTCGCCGGCGCCGTCCAGGCGCTCTCGGGGTACCAGTGGCACTCCAGCGAGGCTGGCGCGGCATACCGGGCAATCCGCGAGATGCTGCGGCGGGAGGTTCTCGATGCGCAGTTCGCCGGCCTCAAGCAGGCGCTCTCCGGTGACCCGGCGGCGATGCAGGCGGTGCGCGACATGCTCGCCGACCTCAACGCCCTGCTCGCTGCCCACGCCCGGGGGGAGGACACCGACGACCGGTTCGCGCAGTTCATGGACAAGCACGGCGACCTCTTCCCGGAGCAGCCGCGCGACGTCGACGAGCTCATCGACGCGCTCGCCCGTCGGCAGGCGGCCGCCCAGCGGATGATGGCCTCCCTCACCCCGGCCCAGCGCGAGCAGCTCTCGCAGCTGATGAGCGACGCCCTGTCCGACGCCGACCTCGCGTTCGAGATGGCCCAGCTGGGGGACA
>JBPCOG010000061.1:0-7952 GCA_051000455.1 Lapillicoccus sp.
CGCTCGCCCGGCTCGTCGACGCGACGCTGATGCCGAGCTTCGCCGGCAGCGCCTTGCCCGACTGGCTCGCCCGCCGCGTCGAGCGGGGCATCGGCGGTGTCTGCCTCTTCGACCACAACGTCACGCAGGACGTGGCGCAGCTCACCGCGTCTCTGCACGCGCTTCGTCCGGGCGTCGTCGTCGCCAGCGATGAGGAGGGGGGTGAGGTCACTCGTCTCGAGGCTGCCACCGGCTCCTCCTGGCCGGGGCACGCGGCACTCGGCAGGTTCGACGACCTCGGCACCACGCGCCGGGTCGCGCACGCCATCGGGCGCCAGAGCCGGGCCGCGGGTATCGACCTCGTCCTCGCCCCCGTCGTCGACGTCGGCTCCGAGCCGGACAACCCCGTCATCGGACTGCGTGGCTTCGGCAGCGACACCGACCTCGTGTCCCGGCACGCGAGCGCCTTCGTCGAGGGCCTGCAGTCGGCTGGCGTTGCGGCCTGCGCCAAGCACTTCCCCGGGCACGGTGGCACCCGCACCGACTCGCACGTCGGGCTCCCCGTGCTGGACATCGACGCCGCCACGCTGCGCCACCGCGACCTGCCGCCCTTCGCGGCCGCGGTGGCGGCGGGGGTGCGGGCCGTGATGACAGCACATGTGATCGTGCCCGCGGTCGACGACGTGCCGGCCACGCTCAGCGCCGCGGTACTGCGGATGCTGCGGGAGGAGCTCGGTTTCGAGGGACTCGTCGTCTCCGACGCACTCGACATGCGCGCCATCTCCGCCGGAGTGGGCCGCGGCCGCGGCGCGGTGCTGGCGCTCCGCGCCGGCGTCGACCTGGTGGCCATCGGCAACCCGCGGTACCCGCGACGCTACGACGCCGAGGAGGCCCTCGAGCAGGTGCGGGCGGCCGTCCTCGACGCGGTCCGATCGGGCGAGCTGCCTGCGAAAAGGCTCGAGGACGCCGCCGGGCGCGTCGCCGACCTCGCCCGGTGGGTCGCGGCGGCAGCCGAGGCGCCGGGTGCGGCGTCCTACGCCTCCGGGCAGGAGCGGGCCGAGCGCGCCGACCGCGCCGACCGCGCGCTCGCCCTGCGGGTGGCGCGGGAGGTGGTCGACTGCGGCGGCACCCCCAGGGTCCGCGCCCCGCTGCACGTCATCGACCTGCGCGGTGCCCCGAACCCTGCCGCGGGGCGGCGCCCCTCAGGGATCGTGGTGGCCCTGTCAGCCCGGCTTGCCGGCACCACGGTCCGCGAGGTCGCTGCCGGCCCGCAACCCGCGTCCGCCCTGGCCAGCACCCTTGCCGAGGCCACCGGCGCGACCCTGCTGGTGCTGGTCGGCGCGCCGCACCGTCATCCGTCCCAGCAGCGTCTGCTCGAGGCGGTGCTCGATGCGCGTCCCGATGCCGTGGTCGCCTCGACCGGCCTCCCGGACGCCCGCGAGCGGCTGGGGCAGCACTGGGTCCACACCTGGGGCGATGGCCGGTCGACCGGGGAGGCGGTTGCCGACCTCCTGCTGGGGCCGGGCTCGACGGGCTGCGACGGGAGCGGCTGAGGCGAGGCACGGCATACCCGTTGGGCCGGGGAGGGGCAGGCGCGACACGCGTGCATACTGGTGGGGATGAACCCCTCGCTGCCGCTCCCGACCCGCCCGGTCGAGGACGTTGTCCGGCAGGCACGCAAGATGCTGGCCGACGCACTGCGCGACAAGGTCGCCGGGGACGACGCGCAGGAGAGGGCCCGGGCGATCTGGCACTCCGAGGGCCAACGCTGGTTCACGGCGAAGGACCCGATCTGGAGGGTGCACGCGGACGCGTCGATGTTCGTCGGCGGGATCCGTGCGCTGCTGCTGCAGTCGCTGCACCCTCTGGCGATGGCCGGTGTCGCCGGGCACTCCGGCTACAGGTCCGACCCGTGGGGCCGGCTGCAGCGCACCTCCCACTTCCTCGCGACGACGACGTTCGGGACCGTCGAGGCGGCCGAGGACGTCATCGCGTCGGTCCGGACGATCCACGAACGGGTCCGCGGGCGGACCCAGGACGGACGGCCTTACGCGGCCTCCGACCCGCACCTGCTCGCCTGGGTCCACGTCGCCGAGGTGGACAGCTTCCTCACCGCCTACCAGCGGTACGCGCCCGAGCCGCTCGGCGACAGCGAGGCCGACCGCTATGTCGCGCAGGCAGCGGGCACCGCCACCCGCCTCGGCGTCCCCGATGCGCCGACGAGCGTCGCGGCGCTCGGTGACGCCCTGGACTCGTACCGCCCGGAGCTGGAGAGCACGCCGGCGGCTCGCGAGGCCGCCCGGTTCCTGCTCCTGCACCCGCCCCTGGAGCTCAGCGCCCGACCCGGGTATGCCGCCCTCGGGGCTGCCGCGGTCGCCCTCATGCCGTCGTGGTCGCGCCCCATGCTGGGCCTGCCGTGGCTGCCGATCACCGAGCGGGTGGTGTCCCTGCCGCTCGGAGCGGCCGCGACGGCGGCGGTGCGCTGGGCTCTCAGTGACCCCGACGACGCCCGCAACCCGCGCTCCGGGCGGCACCCGGCCTGAGGTCCCGAGCCGCGCCGGCCGGCCGCTCCGGTCGGCCGCGCAGCTCAGTCGAGCAGCGCGTCGACGAACGCCTCGGGGTCGAACGGCGCGAGGTCGTCGGGCCCCTCGCCGAGCCCCACGAGCTTGACCGGCACGCCGAGCGCTCGCTGGACGGCCACGACGATGCCGCCCTTGGCGGTGCCGTCGAGCTTGGTGAGCACGATGCCCGTGACGTCGACGACATCGGCGAAGACCTGGGCCTGGCGCAGCCCGTTCTGGCCGGTGGTGGCGTCCAGGACGAGCAGCACCTCGTCGATCGGGCTCTGCTTCTCGATGACCCGCTTGAGCTTGCCCAGCTCGTCCATCAGGCCCACCTTGTTGTGCAGCCGGCCGGCGGTGTCGATGATGACGACGTCGGCCTCGAGCTCGGCCGCCGCCCTGACGGCGTCGAACGCCACCGACGCCGGGTCCGCGCCCTCCCGGTCGGAGCGCACCGTCGGCACGCCCACCCGCTCCCCCCACGTCTGGAGCTGGTCCGCCGCAGCCGCCCGGAACGTGTCGGCCGCGCCCAGCAGGACGTCGCGGTCCTCCGCGACGAACACCCGGGCCAGCTTGCCGACGGTGGTCGTCTTCCCCGTGCCGTTGACGCCGACGACGAGCACCACTGCGGGGCGCCCCCCCACCCGGGATGAGGCGATGCGCCGGTCCATGCCCGGGTCGACGAGCCGCAGCAGGTCCTCCCGCAGCCAGCCGCGGACCGTGGCCTCGTCGGTGGTGCCGTCGACCTTGACCCGGGTCCGCAGCAACCCGACGAGCTCCGTGCTCGCCTGCACACCGAGGTCAGCGGAGATGAGGGTGTCCTCGACATCCTCCCAGGCAGCCTCGTCGAGGCGCCCCCGCGACAGCAGCCTGAGCAGGCCCTGCCCGAGGGCGGTGTTGCTGCCCGCGAGCCGGGCACGCAGGCGCTGCAGCCGGCCCCGGGCGGGCTCGGGTCTCTCGAGCGCAGGGGCGGCCGGCGCCCCGACCGGGGGGGCCTCGGTGTCGGTGGGCGCTGCGCCCCGGCCGGGTCTCGAGGCGGTGTCGACCGCGCCGGCGCCCTCGCCGCCGCCGGAGCGCTCCGGGCCTGTCGGGTGGACGTCGCCGGCCCTTCGCGGGGCGGGCGGGCTGGGGGGCGGGGTCCGCCTGCGGCCGCCCCGGCCGCGGACGTAGCCGACCACCATCGCGACGAGCAGGACCGCGACCCCGACGACCAGCGCGATGACTTCCCAGAGTTGATCGAGCACGCGGACCATCCAACCACGGTCCCCGGAGCCGCCCGACGCGTCGTCCAGCGGGCCTAGGACCCGCCCGCTACCGGGCCACGACCCGTCGGCGCTACCGGGCCAGGACCCGCCGCGCCGCGTCGGCCAGGGCGGCCGGGCTGCGGACGCAGGCGGCGGTGTGGGCGTCCGGCCGGACCAGCCACATCTCGTCGTCCGAGCAGGCAAGGGCCCCGACGAGGACCCCCTCCGGGTCGACGTCGGCGAGCCGGAGGACCCGCCAGGACAACCCTGCCGGCAGTATCCGGGCCAGCGCCGCGCGAGATCCCGCCAGGTCGGCGCCGGGGCGGGCGAGGACCAGCAGCCCCGACCGGCACAGCTGCCGGACCCGCGTGGCAGCCGGGTGGTGCCCCGCCGGCAACGGGGCGTCGGGAAGGATCACTCCCGGGACAGGGGCCGGCGGGCAGCCCCGGGCGGGCCGACCGGGCCACGGCCGGTCCGCGGCGGGGGTGGTGAGCGGCGAGTCGACGTACCAGAAGGGCTCCGCGAGCCGGCCGGAGTCGACGAGTGCCCGCGCTGCCGGGTCGTGGACCGCGGCCTCGAGCAGGTCGTGCCGTCGGCGCAGTGCCTCGGGGCCGTGCGGCACGAGGAAGTCCATCGTCGCGCCGGTCACCTCGAGGTTCTCCAGCGCCGCCGCGTGCCGCTCGGACTCGTAGCTGTCGAGGATCTCCTCGGCGGCCCAGCCGCGCAGCGCGAAGGCGATCTTCCACGCGGCGTTCTCGGCGTCCGCCACCCCGGAGTTGAGGCCCCGGGCGCCGAACGGGGCGACGACGTGGGCCAGGTCCCCCGCGAGCAGCACCCGGCCGGCGCGGAAGGCACTCGCGTGCCGGGAGTGGAACCGGTACACCGACGCCCACTCGAGCTCGTACGGGTGCCCACCGACGACCTGGCGGATCCGCCGGTCCAGTGACCCGTCGGCCCGGGCGGCCGCCAGGTCGAAGCCGGGCTCGACCTGCCAGTCGATGCGGAACGTGCCGCCCGGGCAGGGGTGGATGAGCACCTGTCGCCCGGGGTTCCACTGCGGGTCGAAGTAGAACCTGCGCTCGGCGTCCCAGGCGGGCACGTCCGCCCGGATGTCGCAGATGAGGAAGGCGTCATCGAAACTGCGTCCCGGGAAGTCGACGCCGAGCACTGTCCGCAGGGCGCTCCCGCGGGCACCCCCGCACGCCACGGCATACCCGCCCTCGACGACGCGCTCGCGGCCGTCCCCGTCCCCACCACCGACGCGGCAGCGCACCCGCACGCCCTTCGCGCCGGAGTCGACTCCGACGACCTCGTGGCCCCAGCGCACGTCGATGAGGGGCTGCCGGCGGACCGCCCCGTCGAGGATCTGCTCGGTGCGGGCCTGGGAGATGTTGACGAAGGGCGGCAGCGATGACCGTCCGGCGTCCGGGACGTCGACGGCGAACAGCTCCCGGTCCCGGTAGTAGGTCCGCGCACGCGACCACGTCAGGCCCTCGGCCGCGACTTGGCCGGCACCGCAGGCCTCCCAGACGTCGAGGACGTCCCGCTGCTGGCAGATCGCCCTGCTGCCGACGAGGTCCCGCCCGGGGCGCGCGTCGAGGACGATGACCGGCAGACCCCAGCGGGCGAGGAGCAACGCGGTGGTCTGGCCCACCGGACCGTTGCCGATGACGATCGTCGCTGCTGCTGCCCCGCCACCGACCTGCCGGGCGCTCATTCCTGGAGCAGGTCCCAGATCTCGCGGTCGCGCTCGGCCGTCCAGATCGTCGGGCGGTCGACCCCGGCCAGCTCCTCCCACACCCGCGCGACGTCGAAGGGCAGGGTGTGCTCGAAGATCGGCCAGTGCCCGTAGGTCGGCGCCAGCTCCTCGTACGCCGCGTCGAAGGCCGCCTTGAGGCTGCCGCCGGCCTCCCTGACCTGCCCGACCCGCTCGAGCAGGGAGCGGAGGAAGTGGCGCGACTGCGCGATGGCCGCGCCCACCGCGTCAGCACCCCGGACGACGGCACCGCGGCCGCCGAAGAGGTACTCGGCGCCGAGGGACGCGACGGCGTCGAGGGTCCCCCCGGCCCACTCCCGGTGGAAGGCGTCACCGGTGTAGAGGGCGGCCTGCGCCTCGACGAGGTCACCGGCGAACAGCACCCGGTGCCGGGGCACCCAGGCCACGATGTCGCCCTCGGTGTGCCCGCGGCCGCAGTACTGCAGCACGAGGTCCCCGCGCTCACCGCCGAGCGGGATGCTCAGCCGGTCGCTGAAGGTGACCGTCGGCCACGTCAGCCCGGGGATCGAGTCCGGCTCGCGGAACAGCCGCGGCATGCGCCCGAGCTCACTGTCCCAGTCCTGCTGGCCCCGCTCCCCGACGAGCAGGCGGGTGCGCTCGTGCGCGATGACGGCGTCCGCGGCGAACGCGCTCGCGCCGAGCACCCTGACGGCGTGGTAGTGCGAGAGGACGAGGTACCTCACCGGCTTGTCGGTGTGCTCCCGGAGCCGGGCGAGCCAGTCCCGGGCAGCGGCGGGCGTGGCGCGGGCCTCGAAGGCGACGACGAAGTCCTCCCCCTCGACGGCGCCCACGTTGGGGTCGCCCTGCGCGGTGAGGGCGTAGACGCCGTCCGCCAGCACCTCGACGGTCTCGGTCTTCTCGCCCAGGTCCGCGGACGAGGCGAACGGCTTGCCCCTCACGTGGTCCTCCTCTCCTCGATCCTCGCGCTCCGTGGCGGGGCGAGCGCGCTCGACGAGCTCGAGGCTCCCCCCAGGTATGCCGTGCGCACCCGCTCGTCGTCGGCCAGCTCGGCAGGTGTGCCCTCGGCCACCACCCGGCCGCGGTCCATCACGAGGACCCGGTCGGCGACCTTGAACGCCGCGCGGACGTTCTGCTCGACGAGCAGCACGGCGAGCCCCTTGTCGTCGCGCATCGTCCTCAGCGTCGCGATGATCTCCCCCACCACCTTGGGCGCCAGCCCGAGGCTGGGCTCGTCGAGGACCACCACCGAGGGGCCGGCCATCAGGCCGCGGGCGATGGCGAGCATCTGCTGCTCGCCGCCGGACATCGACCCGGCGGGCAGGTCGAGGCGCTCGGCGAGACGGGGGAAGAGCGCGAGCACCTCGCCGCGGCGCTCGTCGTGGCGACCGTCCCGGCGCCGGGTCCACCCGCCCAGCGCGAGGTTGTCCGCCACCGTCAGCGACGGGAACACGAGCCGGTTCTCGGGCACGTGGGCCAGGCCCAGCCCGGCGATGCGCTCGGCGCTCGCGGTCGTGACGTCCCGCCCGCCGAGCAGCACGGTGCCCACGGTCGGCCGGAGCAGCCCGGACACCGCCCGCAGCAGGGTGCTCTTGCCGGCGCCGTTGGCCCCCACCACCGCGACGAGCTCCCCCGGCGCGACGGACACGTCGACCCCGTGCAGGACCTCGAGCCGGTCGTATGCCGCGTGCAGCCCCTGCACGATCAGCCCCCCGTTGGTGCGCGGCTGCGTCACGAGGACACCTCGGCGGCCGCCGCGCGGAGGATGTCGTCGTCGGCGTCCTCGGTCCCGAGGTACGCCGCCACGACCGCCGGGTCGTCGCGGACCGCGGCGGGGGCGCCGAGGGCGATGAGCCTCCCGTCGTCGAGCACGGCCACCCGGTCCGCGAGCGCCATCACCGCGTCGACGTCGTGCTCGACGACCAGCACCGAGACACCGGCCGCCCTGGCCCGGCCGAGCAGGACCGAGAGGGACGCCCGCTCCGACCCGGACAGACCGGCCATCGGCTCGTCGAGCAGCAGCAGGATCGGCTCCAGCGCGAGGGCACGCGCCACCTCGACCTG
Organism: Lapillicoccus sp.; assembly: GCA_051000455.1. Lineage (GTDB taxonomy): Bacteria > Actinomycetota > Actinomycetes > Actinomycetales > Dermatophilaceae > JBPCOG01. Next base: position 7,584 of record JBPCOG010000061.1, read on the forward strand.
GCGCTGCTGGCCGAAGGAGAGGTCGGTGACCGGACGGGCCGCGTGCTCGGCCAGCCCCATGGCGGCCAACGCCGTGCGGGCGGACGCCGCCACGTCCTGCTGCTCACGTCCGGCGAGCCCGAGCAGCCCGCGCAGCACCCCCGAGCGGCTGCGCAGGTGCCGGGCGACCTTGACGTTCCCGAGCACGGTCGTGCTCCCGAACACCTGCAGGTTCTGGAAGGTGCGCGTCGCCCCCAGCGCCGCGACGACGTGGGGCGGGCGGCCCTGGACCGGGGTGCCCATCAGCGTCACCGTGCCGGCGCTGGGGTCCATGACGCCGGTGATGATGTTGAAGGCGGTCGTCTTCCCGGCGCCGTTCGGGCCGATGAC
>JBPCOG010000042.1:0-1473 GCA_051000455.1 Lapillicoccus sp.
GTCGCAGAGCGCCCGCGTCATCGACGCCCTGCGTGCCAAGGTCGAGGCGCAGGGCACCCAGGACGCGGCCACTGTCACGCCGGCCGACGCGCCGACGGAGGAGCCCGCCGACACGGCGACGGACGCGACGGCCGACACGCCGACGGACGCGACTGCCGGCGCGCCTGCCGACACGCCGACGGACGCGACGGCTGACCCGAACCAGGACACCCCGCAGGACGTCGTCGACGCCAGCGGCGCCGGAACCCCCGCCACCGTCGACGGCGGGGACGGCTGACCCCGCACCACGGGGCCCGCCCCCCAGGGAAAGCCCGACCGACCCCACCCGCCACCCACGGCCACCCACAGGAAGGAACGCCACCATGGCGAAGCTCAACACTGACGAGCTCCTTGACGTTTTCAAGGAGATGACCCTCATCGAGCTCTCCGAGTTCGTCAAGCAGTTCGAGGAGACCTTCGGGGTCACCGCGGCTGCGCCCGTCGCCGCCCCGGCCCCGGGCACCACCGCAGGCGGCGGTGACGCCGTCGTCGAGGACGAGCAGGACGAGTTCGACGTCGTCCTCGAGGCCGCCGGCGAGAAGAAGATCCAGGTCATCAAGGAGGTCCGCGCCCTGACCAGCTTGGGCCTGAAGGAGGCCAAGGACCTCGTCGACGGCGCCCCCAAGGCGGTGCTGGAGAAGGTCGACAAGGCTGCGGCCGACAAGGCCAAGGAGCAGCTCGAGACCGCCGGCGCCACCGTCACGCTCAAGTGAGCTGACCCGGCTCCGGCCGGGGACGGTACGCACCACCGGACGGGCCCGACCACGGCGGTCGGGGCCGTCCAGCGCTCTCGCCGGCACCGATGTCTGGTGAACTGGGCGTCGTGGCCGACCTCTACCCGCCCCTCGAGCCGTTCGACAGTGGTCGGCTCGACGTGGGCGACGGGAACGAGCTCCACTGGGAGGCATGCGGCACGCCCGCCGGCAAGCCGGCCGTGGTGCTGCACGGGGGACCCGGCTCGGGCTGCACCCCTGGGTGGCGCCGGTTCTTCGACCCCGCCCGGTACCACGCGGTCCTGTTCGACCAGCGCGGGTGCGGGCGCAGCACCCCGCACGCCGGCGACCCGGCCACCTCGCTGGACGCGAACACCACGCAGCACCTCGTGGCCGACGTCGAGCGGCTGCGCGCGCACCTGGGGATCGAGCGGTGGCTCGTCCTCGGCGCCTCCTGGGGCACGACCCTGGCGCTGGCCCATGCCGAGCGCCACCCCGACCGGGTCACCGAGATGGTGCTCTTCCTCGTCGCGACGACCACCCGGCGGGAGGTGCAGTGGGTCACCCGCGACATGGGGCGGGTCTTTCCCGAGCAGTGGGCGCGGTTCCGCGACGGCGTCCCGCCGGCTGAGCGCGACGGCGACCTCGCTGCGGCATACAGCCGGCTCCTCGAGGGGGGCGCCCCCGCGGCCCGCGAGCAGGCCGCCCGCGACTGGTGCCG
>JBPCOG010000069.1:0-4841 GCA_051000455.1 Lapillicoccus sp.
CGGCGCTCTCGAAGCCAGAAGCCCCCTGTCCACCCCCCACAAAGGGGAGGGGGCTGCTGCTCCGCGGGCCCCCCCCCCCCGCTTCGGGTGGTCGCAGCCTTGGGGGGTAGCGACGACCACGAGCAACCTGCGCCGGCACCTGGGGGAAGGTCCTCGGCGGTTGCTGGTTCAACTATAGGGGACGTCGGCCCCCACGGGACTCGAATCGCAATATTCACCATATTTCATCCTTTTCGCCGCTCTATCCTTGACAATGGCGATAACCGTCAACCAACATGGTCAATGTGCCGGATTTCCCCGTCCTTGACGAGCTGGACCAGCAGATCGTCATGGCGTTACAGCTGAACGGCCGCGCGTCTTGGAAGCAGATTGCTGCCGCCCTCCTCGCGGGCGAGTCCACCGTGACCCGACGGGGCCAGCATCTGCTCTCGTCCCGGGCAGTCGCGGTCACCGGCGTCCTCGACCACCTGCGGTGCGGTCTCGGCATCTCGATCTACCTGCGTCTCCGGGCTCGGCCTGGTCGGGTGCTCGAGGTGGCGCAGGCGGTTGCGGCGCTTGCTGCCCCCCGGTTCGTCACGGTGACCATCGGCTCGTTCGACGTGGCCGCGGAGGTCGTCGTCGGCAGCCACCGTGACATCATGGCCGTCGTCGCCCGGCTCGAACGCGTCGACGACGTCGTTGAGTCGGAGTCGATGGTGGTCATCCGCAAGTTCAGTGCCTTCGAGGAATGGCACCCCGGTCTCTTGGACGAGCCCGCCACCCAGCTGTTGCGCAACGGCGGGTCAGTGACCGACTACGCCCACCGCGAGTGGGTTGAGCCGGTCCGCCTGACGTCTCAGGAGTTCGAGATCGCCAGGATCCTGGCCCAGGACGGCCGCGCCACGTACTCGAGCCTGGCTGCACAAACGGGAGTCAGCGAGTCCACCGCTGCCCGGCGTGTCGAGTCGCTCGTCTCCCGCGGCTGCCTGCGGTTCCGCACCGTCTTCGAGTCGCCGGTGATCGGCTTCGATGTCGAGTTCCTTCTCTGGCTCACGGTCGAACCCAGCCGCATCGAGGAGATCGGGGTCACATTGGCCAAGCAGCCCGCCAGTCGCTACGTCAGTGCCTGCACCGGACGGCACAACCTCATCGTCCAGGGCGTCCTTCGCTCGTACGGGGACCTCTACGAGTACACGACCCACTCGATCGGGGGCCTGCCCGGCGTGGTGTCGGCCGACATGACCCTGCAGGTCCAGACCCTCAAACGCGCCTGGGTCCCCATCGACGCGCACGGACGACCGGCACCGAAGGAGCCGTCATGAACGAGCAACACCCCGGCTCCCGGGAGGACGCCGCGACGGTCGCTGCCCAGCAGCCCTGGCAGTGGGCCGAGTCGACCTGGCGCGGGCACGTGTCCCGGGTCCGTGCCGGTCGCTGCCTCACCCCCGCACGGTGGCCCGAGGACTCCCGCGTGGCCGTGGCCATCTCCTTCGACTCCGACCACGAGACGATCCCGTTGCGGGACGGCGAGACCAGCCCCGGCAAGCTCTCCCAAGGCGAGTACGGGTCCCGCGTCGCCGCCCCCAGGATCCTCACCATGCTCGAAGAGCTCGAGGTCCCGGCCTCCTTCTACATGCCAGCGGTCTCGGCAATGTTGCATCCCGCCGAGGTCGAGGCCTATGTCTCCGGTGGCCACGAGGTCGCTGTCCACGGCTGGATCCACGAACGCAACACCCTGCTCTCGAGGGCAGACGAGCTTGACCTGACAGGTCGCGCCCTCGAGACCCTTCAGCGGATCGCAGGCGTCCGGCCGACGGGGATCCGCACTCCGAGCTGGGACTTCTCCGAGCACACCCTCGACATCATCTCCGAGCTCGGCTTCACCTACGACTCCTCGCTCATGGGCGACGACGAGCCGTACGAGCTTCTCGCCGACGGTCAGCCCACCGGGATCGTGGAGATCCCGGTGGAGTGGATCAGGGACGACGCGCCCTACTTCATGATGGAGCGCTACGCCGGCCTGCGCCCCTACATGCCACCTCGATCAGCCCTCCAGATCTGGATCGACGAGTTCGACGCCGCACGCGCCGACGGGGGCCTGTTCCAGCTCACCCTGCACCCGCACATCATCGGTCACCGTTCACGGCTCGTCGTCCTGCGCGCCCTGCTGGAGCACATCCGCGAGGCGGACGACGTCTGGTTCGCCACCCACGCACAGATCGCCGGTCTCGTGCATCCCTCAGCCCCGTCCACCCCCACCACAGGAGACTCCCCATGAGCACCATCCGAGCCCACGGACCAGAGACGGCGCCCGCCACCCGAATGACCCCCAAGCAACGCAAGGCCGTCCTGGCCGGGTCCATCGGCAACGCCGTGGAATGGGTCGACTGGGCGCTCTACGCCACGCTTGCGCCGGTGTTCGCCGGTCAGTTCTTCGCGAGCAAGGAACCGGCGGTCAGCCTGCTGGCGACCTTGGCGGTCTTTGCCGTCGGGTTCGTGATGCGCCCGATCGGCGGTGCCGTCCTCGGCGCCTACGCCGACCGGCACGGCCGCAAGAAGGGCATGGTGCTGACGATCGGGCTCATGGCCGGGGCCTCCATCTTCATCGGCATCATCCCCGCCTACTCGACCATCGGGATCCTGGCCCCGGTGCTCCTGCTGCTCTCGCGCCTGGTCCAGGGCTTCTCGGCAGGCGGCGAGTTCGGCTCCTCATCGTCGTTCCTCGTCGAGTCGGCGGCTCCGGGTCGGCGCGCCTTCGCGGGCTCGTGGCAGCAGGTGTCCGTGGGCTCCGGCGTGCTGATCGCCTCCGGAACCGGATATGCGCTGACGTCGGTGCTCAGCAAGTCCGATATGGCCTCATGGGGCTGGCGGATTGCCTTCGTCTTCGGTGGTCTGCTCGGTCTGGTCGGGCTGTGGCTGCGGATGAGTGTGGACGAGACTGAGAGTTTCACCCGCGCCGCCGAGACCGGCAGGACGTCCCGGAAGCACCCGTTGACGGGCGTCCTGCGCGACCACCCGGGAGCGGCGGTGCGCGTGGTGCTCATCACCATCGCCGGCACCCTTCTCTACTACATGTGGCTGAGCTACATGCCTGGCTACGCCAGCAGCGCGCTGGGCATCGAGCTCCAGGACGCGTTGCTAGCCAATGTCATCGCCGCGGCGTACTTCATCTTCCTCCTGCCGTTCGTGGCGCTGCTGTCGGACCGGATCGGTCGCAAGCCGACCATGTTCGGGTTCGCCTTCGGCTTCCTGCTGTTCGCCTACCCGGCCTTCCAGCTGTTGAACCAGGGGACATTCGCTGCGCTGCTCATCGTCGAGCTCATCGGGGTGACCCTGCTGACGGGATACTCGGCGAACTGCGCCGTCATCATGTCCGAGCAGTTCCCCCCTGAGGTGCGCGCCACGGGTATCGGGCTGCCCTACGCCCTGGCCGTCGCCCTGTTCGGGGGGACCGCCCCGTACATCACGACGTGGATGGCTGCGTCCGGGTACCGCGGGCAGACGTGGGTCTACGTCGCGGTCGCCGCGCTGATCGGCTGCATCGTCTACGCGAGGATGCCCGAGACCAAGGACAAGGAGTTCGTGTGAACGAGCGGCACGTGCTCGTCACCGGGGCCGCGGGGGGGATCGGGCTGGCCTGTGCCGAGATCTTCGCGGCCGCCGGCGACCGGGTCACCGGCGTCGACGCCAGGGAGGCCGAGCTGACCAGACACATGGCCGCCCTGGCCCATGAGCACGGGGTGGACACCCATGCCGTCACGGCGGACCTGTCCAGCCCGGACTGCGGCGACATCATCGCCCGCGCCGCGCAGGCGCTCGGTCCCGTCGACGTGCTCGTCAACGCCGCCGGGATCTATCCCGCCACCCCGTTGGCTGAAATGACGGCCGAGGCGTGGGACCGGGTGCAGCACGTCAACGTCCGGGCCCCCGTCCTGGCGACAGTGGCGCTCGCGGCACAGGGACGTCCCCGGTCGTGCGTGGTCAACATCAGCTCAGGGGCTGCCACCCGGGCCCGACCGGGGGCTGCGCACTACTGCACCTCCAAGGCCGCCCTGGAGATGGCCACCAAGGCGTGCGCGGTGGAGCTGGCCGCTGTCGGAGTCCGCGTCAACGCCGTCGCTCCGGGTTTCATCGAGGTCAACAGCCCGGTGAACCCCGTCACGGACGAGTACGCCACCGCGGTGTCGGCTAACCCGCTCGCCCGGGTCGGACAGCCACGAGAGGTGGCGGCCGCAGTGATGTGGCTGGCCAGCGAAGCGGCGAGCTTCACCACTGGAGCGATCCTCCGGGTCGACGGCGGAGCCACGGCCGGGACGAGCGCCCTGCCGTACCACTTCCCCACGACCACCGCCCTGCAACGGACCTCAGAGCAAGGAGGGAGCTGAGCGTGCCTGACAAGAACCCCTACACCGTGGTCGGAGCAGGCGCCATCGGTGGGACGCTGGCCTTCCACCTCGCCCGTGCCGGACACCACGTGACCGTCGTCGATGCGGACCGGGAGCACGTGGCAGCCATCGCCGCCCGCGGCATCACGTTGCTGCGCGATGACACGGCATCCTCCGTAGCCGTCGCGTCCGCTGTCACCCCCGACGACGCACCGATCGCTCTGGACCGGGTCCTGCTGGCCGTCAAGGCACAGGCCACGGACAGCGCTCTGGACTGGGTGGCACCTCGCCTTGCTCCTGACGGCTTCGTCGTCTCACTCCAGAACGTGCTCAACGAGAGCGCCATCGCGGCCCGCGTCGGGTCGGTGCGGACGGTCGGTGCCTTCGTCAACCTCTTCGCCGACGTCACCGGCCCCGGACAGATCAGGGACGGCGGGCGAGGCGCCCTCGTGGTCGGGGAGATGGCCGGGACGAGCT
>JBPCOG010000403.1:0-9090 GCA_051000455.1 Lapillicoccus sp.
GCCCCGGGGCGGTCCGGTTCCTCGCGCCGGACCTTCGCGGGCGCGGCGGCAGCCGGACGGCCCCGGGGCCCTACGGCCTGAGGGTGTACGCGGACGACCTCGCGGCGATCGCGGACGTCTTCGGCGCGACGCCGCTGCTCCTCGGCCACTCGATGGGCGCCTACGTCGCGGCCCTGGCGGCCGCTGCCCACGGCGACCGGGTCTCGGGGGTCGTCCTCGTCGACGGCGGCCTCGCGTTCCCCGTCGACCCAGCCCTCGACGTCGACGCCGCCCTCCAGTCGGTGATCGGTCCGGCGATGGACCGTCTGACGATGCGCTTCCCCAGCTCGGACTCCTACCTCGGCTTCTGGTCGGCTCATCCGGCTCTCGGTCCGGCGATGCGGCGCCCCGAGGGCGCGGCGGTGCGTCGCTACCTGCTGCACGACCTCGTCCGGGCCGACGCGGCCGGGCGCGGGGACGGCTCTCGGGACACCCCTCGGGACGGCGCTGGGTCCGGCGCTGGGTCCGGCGCTGGGTCCATCGCTGGCGCGGGGGACGGGGACGGCGGTCCGTGGGTCAGCTCGTGCGTCCTCGACGCCGTGCGCGCTGACGGAGCGGACGTCCTCGCCGACGCGACGGCCCACAGCGCGGTGTCGGAGGCCGTCGCCGCCGGGGCCGCCGTCGAGCTGGTCTGGGCCGAGCGCGGCCTGCTCGACGAGCCGCAGGGCCTCTACGACCCGCAGCGCCTCGCCGCTCTCGACCTGCCGCGCGAGCTCGTCACCACCGCGGCGGCAGGGGTCAACCACTACACGGTGATCCTCGCCGAGGAGGGGGTCACGAGGGTCGTCGACGCGGTGGAACGTCAGCTCGGGCGGATCATCAGGTGACGCAGGCGCAGGGCGAGCTGGATCTCCAGGGCCCGGTCCGGGCGCTGCCAGGTCCCCCCGAGCAGCGTGCCGATCCGCTCGAGGCGCTGGGCCACCGTGTTGACGTGGACGTGCAGGCTGGTGGCGGCGTGCCGTGGGCTGGTGCCCGCCGCGTAGAACGCCTCCAGGGTCCCGAGCAGGTCCGTCCCGCGGGCGTCGTCGTACGCGAGGACCGGGCCGAGCATCCGCTCGACGTAGGCGCCGACGTCCGGCTCCGACCCGACGATCAGTCCGGCGAAGCCGAGATCGGCTGCCGCGGCCCCCTGCCCGTGGTGCCCGAGGGCGACGAGCGCACCAACGGTGCGCACCGCCTCCCGGTGCCCGCGGCCGATGTCGTCCACGTCGACGACCGGCCCCACGCCCGCGACAGTCACCGACTGGTGCCGGTTGAGCCGCGCCGCCACTGTCTTGGCCAGCGCGGCGGGGTCGTCGCCCGCGACGAGTGCGACGACGTCGGAGTCCTGCTCTCCCACGACGCCGGCCGCTCCGATCGCCGTGTGGGCGGAGAGCACGAGAGCCCGCCGGGCCATCCCCTCGGCGCCGCGGATCACGAGGACGCAGAAGGGTCTTCGGGGCTCGAGGCCGTGTTCCCGTAAGGCCTGGGCACGGTCCCCGGCCTCCCCGCGGCCCCTGATGAGGTCCGAGACGAGGTCCGTGCGCACCTTCAGCTGCGCGTCGGCCGTGTTGCGCTCGAAGAGCAGGACGAGTGCGGTCACCAGCGCGGCTCGCTCGACGGTGCGCCGGTCGGCGTCATCGAGTGCTGCTTCCACGCCCCCGATGACGAGCAGGCCGAACGGCTCGTGCCCGGCGGTGATGCCCACGGCATACCGGTGCCCGTCGGTGACGAGCCGACCGGAGCCGGCCGCGGAGGTCGCGACCGGGCTGTCGGCGAGCGGGTCCCGGTGCCCCGCCTCCGTCCCAGCGGCGGGCGCCGGACCGTACGCACTGCGGCGGACCCCGGAGTCGTCGAGCAGGACGGCCCAGCCGCGAAGCAGCTCGCCGAGCGCGTGGGTGATGTCGTCGGCCCCGCCACCGGCCAGCACGAGGTCGGCGAAGCGGTCGTGGGCGGCGGCCGCCCGCTCGACCCCGGCGGTGTGCCGGCGGACCGTCTCATGGGCCTCCGAGAGGGCGCGCAGGGTCGCCTCGGTCTCACCGAGCGCCCGGACCTGCACGATGGTGACCGCGGCCAGCGCCGCCAGCGAGCCGAGCAGCGCGACCTCGTCATGGGTGAAGGGGCGCGGGGTGCGGTTGGCGGCGAAGAGGACACCGACGAACTCGCCGTCGACGAGTAGTGGGGTCCCGCAGATCGCGACGATCCCCTCCTCGTCGACGGCGCCGTCGATCGACCTCGTGTGCTGGAAGCGCCGGTCCGCGAGGTAGTCGGCGGTCCAGTAGGGCTTGCGTGTCGCCGCCGCCAGGCCGCCGAGGCCGTCGCCGAGGGCCAGCCGCAGCGACTGGAAAGCCGCGGACACCGACCCGTCGGTGGCCCGCATGTAGGTGTCGCCGTGCTGGGGGTCGAAGAGGGTCATGTAGGCGAGGTCGGTCCTCAGCAGGGTCCGCGCCCGGCGCACGATCGCGTCGAGCACCCCGCTGGGGTCGCTGAGCGAGGCGAGGTCCCTGGCGGTGTCGACGAGCGCGGTCAGCTCCGCCTCGCGGCGCCGGCGGGTGTCGATGCCGGACCGGACACGCAGCGCGAGGTCACGCTCGGTGGGGGAGGCGGCCACCGCGGACAGCTCCGCGGCGCTGGCGTCGCTGGCAAGGAGGCGCAACAGCTGCAGCGCAGCCCCGTCAGTGGTCGGTTTGGCGGCCATTTCCGCCAGTCTATGACCGTCAGTGAGCGGTCCAGCCACCGTCCATCGCCATGGAGGCCCCGGTGATCGAGGCCGACGACGGACCGCAGAGGAACGCGGCGAGGTCGGCGACCTCCTCCGGCTCGATGAGCCGCTTCACCGCGACCGCCCCGAGCATGATCGTCTCCATCACCTCGGACTCCGGTATGCCGTGAGCGCGCGCCTGGTCGGTGATCTGCTTCTCCACCAACGGTGTCCGCACGTATGCCGGGTTGATGCAGTTGCTCGTGACCCCGTGGGCCGCGCCCTCGAGGGCGACCACCTTGGACAGCCCCTCCAGGCCGTGCTTGGCGGTGACGTAGGCCGACTTGTAGGGGCTCGCGCGCAGGCCGTGCGCGCTGGAGATGTTGACGACGCGGCCCCAGCCCCTCGCGTACATGTGCGGCAGGACCTGTCGGACCAGCCGGAACGGCGAGTGGAGCATGAGGCGCAGGATCAGCTCGAAGCGCTCGAGCGGGAAGTCCTCGACCGGTGCGATGTGCTGCACGCCCGCGTTGTTGACGAGGACGTCGACGTCCGTTGGGAGATCGGTCAGCCTCTCCAGGTCTGCGAGGTCGGCGACGACGGTGGTGACCCCGGCCCGGGAAACGAGGTGCGAGAGCCCCTCCTCGTCCAGGTCCACGGCGTACACCTCGGCGCCGGCGGCGAGGAAGCGCTCGACCGTCGCGGCACCGATCCCGCTCGCCGCACCGGTGACGAGCGCCGTGCGGCCGCTGAGGTCCACCGCCGCGCCGACCGCCGCTCTGGCCGCCGCGCCGACCGCGCCCGGGTCCGTCGTCCCTGACATGTGCCAGACACTAGGGAGCCACCAGCAGCGGGCTCATGTGGCGGCGACCCATACTTGACGCGCTCAGATGTCGCGGAACAGCTCGATGGTCGCGCCGAGGGCGTTGAGCCGGTCGGCGAGGTCCTCGTAGCCACGGTTGATGACGTACACGTTGCGCAGCACCGACGTGCCGGGAGCGGCGAGCATCGAGAGCAGGATGACGACCCCCGGTCGCAGCGCCGGTGGGCAGATCACCTCGGCCGCGCGCCAGCGCGTCGGCCCCTCGATGAGCACCCGGTGCGGGTCGAGCAGCTGCACCTTGGCGCCGACCTTGGTCAGCTCGGTGAGATAGATCGCCCGGTTCTCGTAGACCCAGTCGTGCAGCATCGTCGTGCCCTCGGCCATGGCGGCGATGAGCGCGAAGAACGGCAGGTTGTCGATGTTGAGCCCGGGGAACGGCAGCGGGTGGATCTTGTCGATGGGTGCGTGCAGCGGTCCGGGGATCGTGCGCAGGTCCACCAGGCGGGTGTGCCCGTTGGCGGAGCGGTACTCGTCGGAGATGTCGTACCTCATCCCCATGCCCTCGAGGGTGGCGAGCTCGATCTCCATGAACTCAATGGGCACCCGCCGGATGGTGATCGCCGATTCGGTGACGACCGCCGCGGCGAGCAGGCTCATCGCCTCGATGGGGTCCTCGGAGGGCGAGTACTCGACGTCCGTGTCGATCTCCGGCACGCCGTGCACGGTCAGTGTCGTGGTCCCGATGCCCTCGATCTTGACGCCGACCTTCTCGAGGAAGAAGCACAGGTCCTGGACCATGTAGTTCGGGCTCGCGTTGCGGATGACGGTGACCCCGTCGTGGCGCGCCGCCGCGAGCAGGACGTTCTCGGTGACCGTGTCGCCGCGCTCGGTGAGCACGATGGGGCGCCCCGGCCGGACGGTGGTGTCGGTCACCGCCTCGTAGAACCCCTGGGTCGCGGTGACCTGGAGGCCGAACGCCCGCAGCGCGGACATGTGCGGCTCGACGGTCCGAGTCCCGAGGTCGCAACCGCCGGCATAGGGCAGGCGGAACCGGGGATGGTCGTGCAGGAGCGGGCCGAGGAACATCAGCACGGTCCGGGTCCGCCGGGCCGCGGTGACGTCGATGGAGTCCAGGTCGAGCACGGCCGGCGGGATGATCTCGAGGTCGCTGCTGTCCGGCAGCCAGCGGGTGCGGACCCCGATCGAGGTGAGCACCTCGATGATCCGGTTGACCTCCTCGATACGGGCGATGCTGCGCAGGGTCGTCCGCCCCCGGTTGAGCAGGGCGGCGCACAGCAGGGCGACCGCTGCGTTCTTGGACGTCTTGACGTCGATGGAGCCGCGCAGCTTGCGGCCACCGACGATGCGCAGGTGCTGGGGCCCCGAGTGGCCGAGCGAGACGAACTCGGAGTCGAGGCTCTCCCCGACGCGGGCGAGCATGTCGAGGCTGAGGTTCTGCTGGCCCTGCTCGATCCGCGCGACGGCGCTCTGGCTGGTCCCCAGCGACTTCGCGAGCTCGGCCTGGGTCATGCCCTTGTGGCGCCGCGCGTCCCGGATGAGGCTCCCGATGCGCGTGAGGTAGGTCTGCGTCATGCGGGGCATGCTATCTCACAGATGAGATATGTCGTGGAAGGAATCGTGTTGAGGCACGGCTGGCGCCGGCCCGGGTCACCCGCCGGACTCGTGCTCCGCGCAGGCCCTGGCGATGATCGGCGCGCAGATGGCGACCTGCCACGGCCGCGCGCCCAGCGCGGCCAGCGACGCGGCGACCGACGCCTCGGTGGGGTCTGCCGGGGGGCTCCAGAGCACCCGGCGCACGAGGTCGGGGCTGAGCAGGTTCTCGACGGGCACGCTGTGCTCCTCACCGAACGCGGCCAGCGCCGCCCGCACCTGAGCCAGGCGTTCAGCCGCGGCCGGCTCCCGCTCGGCCCAGAGCCGGGGAGGTGGTGGGCCGGACCCGGGCAGCGTCAGCGGCGGCAGCTCGGACTCGGAGATCCGCAGGGCCCGGCCGATGGCCCCGAACCAGGCCCGCTGGTGGCGACGGGCCGCGCGCAGCTCACGGTGTCCGTCGAGGTCGGTCGCCGAACGCGGGGCAGCGAGGGCGAGCTCGACGAGGGCGGCATCGCCGAGGACCCGGCCCGGGGACGTGTCCCTGGCTTCGGCGAGCCGGTCCCGCTCGAGCCAGAGCTCACGGATCAACGCCAGGCCACGACGTTTGCGCACCCTGTGCATCCCGGAGGTCCGCCGCCACGGGTCCACCCGCACCGGTGGCCCCACGAAAGCCTTCAGCGCGGCGAACTCCTGCTCGGCCCACTCCGTCTTGCCCTGGGTCTCGAGGTCGGCGGCGATGGCGTCGCGCAGCTCGAGCAGCACCTCGACGTCGAGCGCGGCGTAGCGCAGCCAGGGCTCCGGCAGCGGCCGCGTGGACCAGTCCACTGCCGAGTGCTCCTTGGCGAGCGACATGCCGAGGTAGTGCTCCACGGCCGCGCCGAGCCCGACACGGGGCAGTCCCACCAGCCGGGCGCCGAGCTCGGTGTCGAACAACCGGTGCGGTCGCAGCCCCACCTCGGCGAGACAGGGCAGGTCCTGGTTGGCGGCATGGAGGACCCACTCGGCATCCCCGATGCCGTCGGCGACGGGACCGAGGTCCGGGCAGGCGCGGGGGTCGATGAGCCAGGTCCCCGACCCACGACGACGGAGCTGGACGAGGTAGGCCCGCTGCCCGTAGCGATAGCCCGACGCCCGCTCCGCGTCGACGGCCACCGGACCGGTCCCCGCAGCGATGGCCCGGCCGGCATCGACGAGGCGGCGCTCGTCGACGACGACGTCCGGCACCCCGTCGGAAGGGAACACCAGGGGGGTGAGCTCGGGTGCAGGCTCGCTGCGCTCGTCAAGAACGGCGTCGAAGCCGGTGTCGTCGCCAGCGCTCACCGGCTCGCCTTCGGCCCGCCCGGGCCCTCGCTCACCGGCGTTGACCGGGCAGAGCCACCACGCCCTCGGGCAGTGGCGGCAGGCCGGCGATCGTGCACAGCAGGTCCGACCAGGCGAGCAAGTGCCGGCCGAGGTCGGCGTCGGCAGGGGTCCAGGAGGCCCGGACCTCCATCTCGACGCTGGGCGCGCGGTCGGCCAGGCCACCGAAGCTCTCGGAAACGACTCGGGTGACGGTGCCTGCTTGGGCACGGTACTCGAGACCCCGTCCGTCGAGGGCGTCGATGAGCCACGACCAGCCGACCCCGCCGAGCATCGGGTCGCCCGCGACCTCGGGCTCGAGCTCGGCCCGGGCGAACGTCACCGCGCGCCACCGGCCCTGCCACGGCTCGGGCGACGACGGGTCGTGCAGGAGCACGAAACGCCCGGAGGAGAGCTCCTCGTCGGTCGCGGCGCTGCCGACCACCTCGGCGGTGAGGGCTACGGCATACGGGGAGATGCGTTGGGGCGCGGGCACTTCCGTGACCCGGACCTCGGGGCGCACCTTCGCCTCGCGCAGGGCAGTGACAGCCCGCGCGAACTCGGCGGACTGATCGCCAGGAAGAGTTCGACCACGCACGACCCCAGCCTAAGTCTCCGGGCGCGGGTGTGGAGGCAGGCCACGCCGGATACCGTCCTCCTGTGCTGGCTGCCCTCGCCCTCGGCTCGTCGCTGCTGTGGGGGACGAGCGACTTCCTCGCCGGGCTCAAGTCCCGCTCCACACCCGCGGCGGCCGTCGTCGGCTGGTCACAGGCGGTTGGGCTGCTGGTCGCCACCGCCGTGCTCGTCAGCCGGCCGGCGGGCCTCAGCTGGCAGGGCTGGCCGCTGTGGTCGGTGCTCGCGGGCCTCGCCGGCGCGCTGGGGCTGTTCTGCTTCTACGCCGCCTTGTCAGGCGGCACGATGGGCGTCGTCGCGCCGGTCGCCGCCCTCGGCGCCGCGGTGCCCGTCGCCCTCGGGGTGCTCACCGGCGAGCAGCCGAGTCCCCTCGCCTGGGTCGGCATGGCGGTCGCGCTCGCGGGTGTCGCGCTCGCCAGCGGCCCCGAGCTGCGCACCGGGCTGCAGGCCCGCACCATCGCCCTGGCCGCGGCGGCGGCGGTCTGCTTCGGCCTGGTGCTGTTCTTCCTCGACCGCGGCGCGCGGGTCTCGCTCGTCCAGACCCTGTGGGGGATGCGCCTGACGAGCACCCTCCTGTATGCCGTGGCCGGCCTGCTCGCGCGCAGCACCGGAGGGGTGGGACGGGCCGACCTGCCCGTCCTGGCGCTTGTCGGTGTCGGGGACCTCGCCGCCAACGCCCTGTTCGCGCTCGCGTCGTCCCAGGGCCTGGTCAGCCTCGCGAGCGTCCTCGGGTCCCTGTACCCCGTGGTGACCATCCTGCTCGCCCGCGCCGTCCTCGGGGAGCGGCTACGCCGCATACAACAGCTGGGCGTGGTCCTGGCGATGCTCGGGGTGGCAGCCCTCGCGGGCGGCGGCAGCGTCGCCTGACCGGCGTGGGACGATGGCCGGGTGAGCTTCCCAGCCCCCGGTGGTGCCGCCGGTCCCGCCGTCGGCCACACCGCCGGCACGCTGGTCCGCGCCGCCCGGCGCGAGCCCGTCGAGCACACCCCGGTGTGGTTCATGCGCCAGGCGGGACGCTCGCTCCCGGAGTACCGCGCCGCCCGGGCGGGGGTCGCGATGCTCGAGTCCTGCCGCCGCCCGGAGCTGGTCGCCGAGATCACCCTGCAGCCGGTGCGCCGCCACGGGGTCGACGCCGCGATCCTCTTCAGTGACATCGTCGTCCCCCTCGCTGCGGTGGGGGTCGACCTCGACATCGTCGCGGGCGTCGGGCCCGTCGTGGCCAAGCCGGTCCGCACCCGCGCCGACCTCGACCGGCTGCCCGAGCTGACGGCCGAGCACGTCCCCTATGTCACCGAGGCGGTCCGGCTGCTCGTCGCCGAGCTCGGAGCGACGCCGCTCATCGGTTTCTCCGGTGCGCCGTTCACCCTCGCGTCGTACCTCGTCGAGGGCGGTCCGAGCAAGAACCACGAGCACACCAAGGCGCTGATGCACGGGGACCCGCAGCTGTGGCACGACCTCTGTGACCGGCTCGCGCAGATCTCCGGCGCGTTCCTTCGAGTGCAGGCGCAGGCCGGCGCCTCGGTGGTGCAGCTGTTCGACTCCTGGGTCGGAGCCCTGCCGCGAGCCGACTACGAGGCGTTCGTGCAGCCGCACTCGCGCCGCGCCCTCGCCGCGGTCGCCGATCTCGGGGTGCCCCGCATCCACTTCGGGGTCGGGACCGGCGAGCTGCTGGCCGCCATGGGAGCGGCCGGCGCCGAGGTGGTGGGCGTGGACTACCGCGTCTCACTCACCGACGCGCTGGCTCGCCTCGGCGGCGGGTATGCCGTGCAGGGCAACCTCGACCCCGCCCTGCTCTTCGCGCCCTGGGCCGTCCTCGAGGCGAAGGTCCGTTCCATTCTCGCCGAGGGCCGGCAGGCGCCGGGCCACATCTTCAACCTCGGCCACGGCGTCCTGCCTGCGGTCGACCCGGACGTGCTGACCCGGGTGACCGCCCTCGTCCATGAGGTCTCAGCCCGCTGACGGCTCC